>CAKQNH010000682.1 GCA_934255105.1 uncultured Pirellulaceae bacterium | reverse complement strand
ACGGATCATCCGCAGACGGTTTGCGGGTGAGTTGTTTGTCGCGATCCTTGGGGTCGACACCCACGACGGGCGGACGATCCAGAGGACAAGGCAAGTAGAAGTTGACGGCGTCCAGCACCGGTTGGACCCCCATCCCATGCAGGGCCGAACCACATAGCACTGGCTGGATCTGACGAGCGATACAGCCGTCGCGCAGGGCGCGCCGAATGAGCTCTGTCGGAATCGGCTTCTCCTCCAGCGCCAGTTCCATCATTTCGTTACTGATGTTGTAGAGTGACTCAAGCATCAACTCGCGCCAACTGTTCGCATCCTCCAGCAGTTCGTCGGGGATGGGGCCGGCGGTGATTACCTTCCCGTCATCCCCGTTGGAGAAGCTCAGGAACTGCATCTCCACCAGATCGATCATGCCCTTGAATGGATCTCGCACGTGTGGCGGACCCATGCCGACGGGGATTTGAATCGCGACCGGGTTGGCATTCAGACGCGGACCTATCTCTTCTAACACGCGATAAAAGTCGGCACCTTCGCGATCGAGCTTGTTGATGAACACGATACGCGGAACTTCGTAGCGATCGGCTTGCCGCCACACCGTTTCACTTTGGGCTTCGACCCCTTCGCGCGCACTGAAGACCACTACCGCACCATCGAGCACACGCAGGCAGCGTTCGACCTCGGCGGTAAAGTCGACGTGGCCGGGGGTGTCGATCAGGTTGACGACGCTATCCTTCCAACGGAACGTCACGCAGGCCGAGTAGATCGTGATGCCACGTTCCTGTTCCTCAGGGTCGTCGTCGGTTTCCGTGGTGCCCGAGTCGACGCCGCCCGCCCTGTGTTCGGCACCGCTGACGTAGAGCATGCGCTCCGTGACCGTCGTTTTGCCTGCATCGATGTGCGCGATGATACCAATATTCCTGAGCGATTCTAGATCGCGAGCCATGGCTGCGGCGCCTTCATAACTGTGCGGGTGAGAGAACGAGTAGTCTAGTTGAAACAGACTACTTTACGCCAATCGGCGCAGAAAAAAAGCCGTGGCATCTGCTCGCAAATGACACGGCCCATATCTTGACAATTGGCATGTTTCCAATTGGACTGTCTGCTATTACCACGCGAAGTGAGCGAAGGCCTTGTTGGCGTCGGCCATGCGGTGCGTGTTTTCGCGGCGGCTCATCGCCGTCCCTTCCTTGCGGTAGGCAGCCAAGATTTCTTCGGCCAGGCGTTGATGAATGGCGCGGCCTTTTTTCTCGCGAATCGCTAGTAGGAGCCAGCGGATGGCCAGCGATTGTTGACGAGCGCGATTGACCTGCATTGGGACTTGGTACGATGCCCCGCCTACGCGCTTGGATCGCACTTCGATAAATGGCTTGACGTTCTCAACGGCCGCCTCGAAAACTTCGATCGCTGGACGGTCGGTGACCTTCTCGGCCACGAGGTCCAGGGCGTTGTAGAACACCGCCTGGGCAGTGCTCTTCTTGCCGTCATACATCAAGCAGTTGATGAATTTGCCGGCCAACAATGATTGGTGCTTCGGATCGGGGCGAAGTGATTCGCGACTGGCTGTGATCTTTCCCATAACTTACTACTTAGCTATTTCCTGAATGAACATTTGTATTTTGGTTCGTGAGTTTCCGGCAGGTTAGCTCACATGGCGAACTGGGGCACAATGCAGTATGGCTTCGCTCCACTAAGGCTTCTTGGCACCGTAGCGGCTGCGAGCTTGCTTGCGTCCGTCTACGCCCAAAGTATCGCGAGCTCCCCGCACAATGTGGTAGCGCACGCCAGGTAAATCGCGTACTCGTCCACCACGCACCAACACAATCGAGTGCTCCTGTAGGTTGTGTCCTTCGCCGGGGATGTAAACCGTGACTTCCTTGCCATTGGATAGACGAACCCGAGTGATCTTGCGCAGGGCCGAGTTGGGCTTCTTAGGAGTCATGGTCCGAACCTGGATGCACACCCCTTGCTTCTGCGGGCATTTCTCCAGCACGATCGACTTGGTCGTCGTACGTTGGACCACTCGATTGCGTTTGACCAATTGATTAATTGTTGGCATGTTCCCTTTTCCGGCCTAAATTTTTACTTGGTGCTGGCTGTGGTTTTGTGCAGTCATTGCAGGTACCAGAGGTGGGGGTCGAACCCACACGTCCTTGCGGACACTGGATTTTGAGTCCAGCGCGTCTGCCATTCCGCCACTCTGGCAAATTGGAGGCGGCGAGTTGCTAGTGAATTATCGCCGATTCGTAGCACAAAATGTATCCGACAGCCCCCATTTACCACAAGCCCCGATAGCAGCAATTCGGCAAGTTTCCACAGCCAAATGATCCAAAGGACATGATTTTTGGCCCGCAATCTGCTATCCACTGTTAGTTCGGTTGTGCTTCGGCCAATTTTGCAGCTTCTACTCACCGTATTTAGGATAGCTTCTTCATGCTTATGTTCGACCCGATCTTTTTCCTGATCATCGCTCCAGCTCTGCTGCTAGCGTTTTACGCTCAGTTGAAAGTCAAGTCAGCCTATGCGCAGATGAGCCAAGTTCGCGCGTCGATGACCGGCTATGAAGCGGCGCGGCGCGTCCTGGACGCAGGTGGATTGCAGAGTGTGGAGATCGAGCAGGTTCCCGGACATTTGTCCGACCACTACGATCCCCGGGACAAAGTCCTACGCTTGAGTCCAGAAGTCTACCGTGGGAGCTCTATGGCATCGGTCGGAATCGCAGCCCACGAAGCGGGGCACGCTCTTCAGGATGCCAAAAATTATGCCCCGTTGGTAATTCGCAATTTGGCCGTCCCGGCTGCCAACTTCGGCAGCAGCATCGGCTCTCTGCTATTGATGGTCGGCATGGGGATGCTCTTCTTCACGGGAGCGTCCGTGCTGGGTAAGTGGGTCTTCTTGGCCGGTATCATCGCCTTTGGGGCGACGGTCGTATTCCAAGTGATCAATCTGCCTGTTGAGTTCGATGCCAGCGCGCGAGCCAAAACCCAGTTGGTGAATCTAGGCATCGTCTCGGGGGCCGATCTGCACTACGTCAGCAAGGTGCTCAATGCCGCTGCGCTGACTTATGTGGCCGCCACGTTGCAAGCCGTTTTAACGCTGCTGTATTACATAATGCGTTATATGCAAGCCACGCGCGATTGAGCCGCAGTGGTTATGCTGCCAATGCGCTATCGGGCGGGGAGCGAAGAAGTCCTTGGCCGATGGCTAGGCAGATTTGTGGCTAGGCAAATTTGGAGTGCTGCGACTTGTCGTAGCTTTGGCGGTGACTACGGGGCGCGGGAAGGATTTATGTGGTGGAGGCCTGTTCGGCGGCAGCCTGGCTTGGGATAGAACTGTTTTGCACCGTCATGCAC
>CAKQNH010000681.1 GCA_934255105.1 uncultured Pirellulaceae bacterium | reverse complement strand
CGGCACTCTGCGCGGACTATTCCAACTTGATGGCAAATCAAAACGCAAATCTATCACCTGTGCTGAGTTACGGCAACGCCAGACCAGCCCAAAACGAGGTAGGAAACAGAAGAAATTGGGGCTGCCGGTTGGCTATTGTTAGCTATACTGCGACTAACTGACTCCCAAGCTCTTCGGCATCTACTACTCAAAGGGTCGCCTCGATGCACACACGCCACGGGCTGTTGTTGATGTTATGTGCTCTAGTTCAATGCCAATACGCATGGTCTCAGCGAGCCGATTCGGGCGATCCCACCAGGTTGCCCTCGGATAATACGCTGCTGGACACCACTTTGTTAGCTGCGGATCGAGACAGTTCTTTGACCGCGCTCGATGTCGCCATGGCGGGCTTCGTTGCTGCGCGAGAAATATCCGGTGCTGTACTATTGGTGAGCGACAAACAGGGGGTGATGGCGCAGCGTTCCTATGGCCTAGCAGATATACAGCGGGCGGAGCCGATGGCCAGCGACTCGATCTTCTGGATCGCATCGATGACCAAACCGATCACAGCCGCTTGTATCATGATGCTGCAGGATGAAGGCAAGCTGGCCCTGGACGACCCGATCGCTAAACATCTGCCCGCCATGAGTCGGCTGGAGCTGAGCGATGGCACGCCGGCCGTTATCACGATTAGGCAACTCCTGAGCCACACGTCGGGAATGGCCGAGCTAGCACCGACAGAGGCCTATACAGCGCTCAATCTGGAGCAGGCTGCCGAGCGATACAGCCAGGTCAAGGTATTATTCACGCCGGGCAGTATGTGGAAATACTCCCAGACCGGCATCAATACCGCCGGACGGATCGTCGAAGTCGTTTCCGGTTTGTCATTTGATCAGTTCGTTGAGCAGCGCATCTGCCGGCCGCTGGGGATGCCCGACACCACTTTTTACCTGAGCTCGGACCAGCTTCCACGGTTGGCCAAGGCCTACCGGCGCAGCGCAAGCGGTCAGCTCGAAGTGGCGGACATCTATATGCTCGCCGGCCATGCGGCGACCGACACGCAGCGGATGCCTGCCGCCAACGGAGGCCTCTTTTCGACTGCGCCAGATTATGAGAGATTCTGCCGTATGTTACTCAACCAAGGGGAGCTCGACGGAACCCGGATACTATCAGCCCAAGCCGTAAAAACGATGCGCACGATCGTGACTGGCAATTTGGCAACAGGGTTCACTCCCGGAAACGGCTGGGGGGTAGGCTGCTGCGTAGTGCGCGAGCCGCAAGGGGTCAGCCAAGCCCTGTCGCCCGGCAGCTTTGGGCATGGCGGCGCTTACGGCACGCAGGCTTGGATCGATCCCGTCAAAGAACGCATTTATGTTTTAATGGTTCAGCGAGCCAATTTCCCCAACGCGGACGCGTCCGATGTGCGGCGTAAATTCCAAGATATCGCCAGCCAAATCGTACGCTGAGAATCCCGATTTAAACTTTAACCTTGCAATCTAGTTAGCCCATGTCCACCACTGCCACCGCTAGTCAGACTCCCCCCATCCTCAATATCTCGGCATACAAATTCGTCCACTTGGGCAACGTGCCCCAGCGGCGCGAGGGATTGCTGCAGGTCTGCCAGGGGCTGCATCTGAGGGGTACGATTTTACTGAGCTCCGAAGGGATCAATCTGTTCTTAGCGGGTGCTCCGTCAAGCATCGCCAGCTTTTTGAAAACGCTCCGTGGCGACCCGGCCTTTGCCGACTTAGAAACTAAAGATAGCTACTCCGACACGCAGCCCTTCCGTCGCATGCTGGTGCGTCTGAAAAAGGAGATCATCGCTTTCGGCGTCGACAGCGTAGCGCCACAGCAGCGCACGTCCCCCAGGCTCTCGCCGCGAGAGCTCAAGCAATGGCTCGACGCAGGCCGCAGCGTGCGACTGCTCGACACCCGCAATACCTACGAATACGAGCTGGGCTCCTTCGATGGCGCTGAGCACTTGAGCATCGATCATTTCCGAGAATTCCCACAGGCCATCGAGCAGCTTCCGGCGGAGGCCAAGCAGCAACCGATCGTAATGTTCTGCACGGGGGGAATCCGCTGCGAAAAGGCGGGACCGATGATGGAGCAGGCGGGTTTTGAGCAGGTCTATCAGCTCGATGGAGGGATTCTCAAATACTTCGAAGACTGCGGCGGCGAGCACTACCATGGCTCGTGCTTCGTGTTTGATGGCCGCGTGGCCCTGGATCCCACTCTGCAACCCACGGGCAACCAGCTCTGCTTTGCCTGCCAGGCCGTGCTGACTGAGCAGGAGACCAAGTCGGAAAAATATGTGGTGGGCAAGTGGTGCCCGCGTTGCTATCGCGAACCCGCCCAGAGGATGCGCGACGCACTACAGGCCAGAGAAGCGCTCATTCGCTCACTGGCCGCGACGCAGCCGGGCTGCCAAGCCTACAACAACATCCGCAGGATCTACGTTCCACGCCGTTTTGCAGGCTTGCCACTAATCGATTTCTTGGACCAATGGCACCCACCCACGACGACCGCGCAGTGGCAGCAATGGCTCGATGCTGGACACATCACCGCTGCGCAGCGACCAGCCCGCGCGTCGCAGATCGTGAAGGAAGGTGAATGTTTTGAACAATCGATGTCGGGTACGATCGAGCCAGCCATCAATCCCGACATCCGCTTGATCTATGAAGACGAGTGGCTGGTCGTGGTCGATAAACCTGCGCCGCTACCGGTGCATCCGAGCGGGCGCTATAACCGCAATACGCTGTCGAGCCTGATGGCGGAGGCATATCCCAAACAAAAACTGCGTGTGGCTCATCGCTTGGACGCCAATACATCGGGCGCTGTAGTTCTGTGTCGGACGCAACATGCCGCGCGTCGCGTGCAGCCGCAATTTAGCGCCGGACAGGTTGACAAGCTCTACTGGGCCAGAGTTCATGGCCATCCGGACTGGAACGCCACTGAGTGCCGGGCGACCATCAGCGCCGAGCCCGCTGTGGGTGGCTCGCGAGCCGTTGATACTGCCGACGGACTAGAATGTTGTACGCGTTTCGAAGTATTGCGCCGCGACTCGGACGGCACGGCGATCGTAGCCGCCACTCCATTGACGGGTCGCACGCATCAAATTCGCATCCATCTGTGGCACTTGGGCCATTCGATCGTCGGCGATCCGCTCTACTTGGCCGATCGAACGTGCGGCCATGCGCAGACCACCTCGGCCCGCTCGCAGCCCATGTGTTTACATGCGGCTCAGATCACCTTCACGCATCCCACCAGCGGTCAGCGACAAACATTCGATTCGCCGCCGCCCGCTTGGTATCAGCTATAGTCATAAAAGCCGCGATTGGTTTTCACACCCAGCTCGCCTGCCTGGG
>CAKQNH010000680.1 GCA_934255105.1 uncultured Pirellulaceae bacterium | reverse complement strand
CCTCGGGAGCCACGTCAGCGGTGGAGTCATCATCTTCGATCGGCAGCTTCTGAAAGCTATCGAGATCATCCTCCGTGCTACGCGGGGTCTCTTCATCAAATTCGTCCAGCAATACGTCGAACAAGGCAATACTCCTAAATGTGCCAAAATGACCGAGTTGCATCGTCTACGGCGGGCACCGTAGATCCCAGGAGACACAGCAGTATTCGGCGGCAGTCAATACAAATCACTAACAACTCTACCACCTAGTGCAGCGTCTTCATCAATATCAGGGCAGATTGTAAAAGGTTATAATGGGGCAATATTAACAGGTTGGATCATTATTAACGGGTTGGAGCAACGAATTGGACACAGTTTCCTACGCCGCCGCCTGCGAAACCTCCCATACCTAAGTATAAACCGGTCTCAATCAACATGCTCAGCGCGATCCAATGCACGTTTCCCGACGTAAAGACCCTTAGGCTTGATTGCGACTCGGAAGAATGCGTGGAAGCCAATGGTGAATGATCACCCGCCGTCATAAAAATGAGCGGTTTGCCTAAGGCTTGCTTTGTCCCCGTGTTGCACCAGCCAGCGAAGTTGTGTTCAATCCTCAGTCCGACATCTCGCACAGCGAGCCGCACCAAGCACCAGACCATGACCTTCAACCGGCTGACCACCGAACCAAGCCGCTTGTTTCCATCCACGCGGTGGGCCGCAAGTTCCAGCAAGTACCTCCTGCTCGCTCGAAACTCGTTACCTAAGTTTAACTAGGCGGCTACGCCGGTCCAGTGCGAAAGTCAGAATTGTTTCCCTAACTACTCTCAGAAACCGAGTAATCCATGGATCGCGTGTTAAGTTGTGAGTGCGGCAAGGAGCATCACGTTTCCAGCAGCCAAGCGGGACAAGAGATCCAGTGCAGTTGCGGGAAAATCCTGCCCATTCCGACGCTCAGACGACTGCGCGATCTACCCTTAGCCTCTGCACCTACTGAGCAACCAGCTACTGCGGCCAACAGAGGGGATTTGAGCCGGCGGCAGTGGCAGGGCTGGCGCGGCGTGGCCCTGGCTATCGCGATGGCTGGCTTCTCAATCGCGGCCATTGCCTGCGGCCGGTTTACCCTGCAACGAGCGATGATCAATACCAGCTACACCGCTGAGCAAGAACTGCAAGCCGGGGAGGCCATGATCGACGCTCTCGATCCCAACGGGCTCAGCGGCATGTGGTACTCTTTCGGCCAAATGGACATGCGTTTCAAGGGCTACCCAGACTTCTACCTAATCCAACTCTACGCCGCCGAACGAACGCAATACGCCCTAATCGCCGCGGCCATCGCCGCGGGCTTCGCCGCCATTGGCGTAGTCATTTGGTTAACCAACCGCAAGAAATCCGTTCCCGCGTAAGACGATCTGCGGTCAGGCTCGGCGCTTGAGGATGACGACTACATCTTCGGTTGTAGCCGACACCCTGATCGGCTCGTCGACGTCATACGCAAAGTCGTACCACTGGCAGATTTCCCACAGTGAGTCGACTGACTCGAGCAGGCTTTGGAACTGCCGGGCGGTGTACGATCGCAGCTCCAGCGCGTCTTCGATGCGGAACGATTCGGTCGGCTTGTAGACATCGAAACGGATGCCAAATTTCTCGTACCGCTTTTTTGCGTTTTTTTCTATGGGCCACATGTAGGTGTTGATGGACAGTTGGCCACGGCGGGCAGACCAACTCTCATGATCGGTGGCTTCGCCTCGCGTTGGGCTCAAGTGTAGGCCGAGTGCATAGATGCCACCGGGCCGCACTGCGGCGGCCATGCATTGCAGATGCCCGCGCGCAGACTCTTCGCTCTGCAAGTGCCGAAAGCTATTGATAGTATTGAAGGCCGCATCGTAGGGACGCTTAACCGTGAAGTCACTCATGTCGCCCACAAACGTCCGCCCCTTGATCTCCACGCGCTCCAGTCGCCGATTGCAATACGCGATCGCCTTTTCATTCAGATCGATTCCCCCGACTTCCAGACCGCCGCCTTCCCTTTGCGTGCGTCCCATGCGATAAATCAACCGTCCCGTCCCGCAGGCTGGTTCGAAGACTCTGCGGACTTTTCCATCCACAAAACGCTGGAAGCACTTGTCCAAGAACTGAATCTCGGCGGCCGTGTCGCTGCCAAAGACTAAGTCATAGTATGTGGGGAAGTCGTAAATGCTGGCTTTAGTTGTTTGCATAGCTAGCATCGTCCAGTGAAAATCGCTTTCCGTCAAGGTTCCTCCATGGAAACTTTCCCGACCGTTTCACCTGAGCAACTCTCCGACAGCGACCTGCTACGCGGCCGCGATCAAGCCGCCGACCAAATGCGCTGGATGCGGTGCTACACTCGGCAATTGATCGATTCAATTCCGGCCGAACTCTGGTATCAGCGTCCCGGCGGGGCGCAGACACATGTGGCTTGGCAAGTCGGCCACTTGGCAGTCTCTCAATACGGGCTGATGCTCTTTCGTCAGCGCGGCCGCGCTCCAGGGGATCTAGATCTGATGCCAGGTTGGCTGCGCAAGCAGTTTGGCCGTGGGAGCGTGCCCGCCGAGTCTGCCGCAGGGCAGCCTACTGCAGAAGAGCTGATCGCCAAACTCGAAGCCATCGACCAGCAGGCACAGGCTGAACTACCGAGCTTCACGGCTGAGATCCTTCGCCAGCCGATCGACATGCCGTACGCGGCGTATCCCATCCAGCTTGGTGCCCTAGTGTTCTGCCCCATGCACGAAGCGCTACACGCCGGACAAATCGGAATACTCCGCCGCTTGCATGGTCTAGCGCCGCTGCGCTGAGTGCGATTAAGTGGCGTAAGCATCCGGCTTGCAATAGTCGCTGATCGCTCCGCCGATCAGATGCAATAGTCGCTGATCAGATGCTTGGGCGTCTGGTGTGTACGCATAAGTTGACGCTACCGGTGAACCACACATGATGAGCAATGATCGGCGGAGCGATCAACGACTTTAGCGTATACGGTGAGCAGGATGCTTATTCCACATCAGGCTCACGCGGCACGGCGGCCTTGCTGCTGATCGCGACGCTGGCGCTTTCGCTCGGCTTTGCTGAGCGGTCGCCCATCATGATCGCCCTCGTCGTCATCCTCAAAATTATCGACGTGGCTCGACTTGGTTCCAGGTAGCGGACGAGATTCGCTTACCGGTCGCATTTTCTCGGCGGGCACTGCGGCCGGCGGACGCGATTCGCCCTCCTCGGGCGGTTGCAATCGCAGCGAGGACAAACCGATCGAAGGGAGCTTTAATCGAGCGAACCAACCACCCAGCTTGGGTTTGGGGACTTTCGGCAATTTTGGTCGAGCGAGTTTTGGCAGCTTGGGCTGCGGGAGCTTGGGCAGCCAA
>CAKQNH010000679.1 GCA_934255105.1 uncultured Pirellulaceae bacterium | reverse complement strand
GACCACGAAACAAAATCCCGCCGGGCGGGCCACCGCCACATGCCTAACTCGAACGCTTACAATGTTTTGCTGACTACACTCTGGATAAGGTTCCTCAAGTGTTTGCTATTGCAACTCAACCAAACGGAAGTGTACTCCCCTACAACAGCGCGAAATGACTTATAATTTCGCCTCAACGTTTGCATGTTCCTTTACACAAGATGGGATAAATGATGATTCGACAAATATTAGTGATGGCCGCGCTGATGATGATCGCGGGACTCGCCACGGCGGCCGAGAAAGTCAGCTTGAATACCGAAAAATCGAAAATTGGATTTGTCGGCTCTAAATCCGATGGCAAGCACGACGGGGGGTTCAAAAAATTCACCGCCGACGCGGTCGTCGATTTGAAGGAACCCAGCAATGGGTCGCTGGAGATCGTTATCGACACCACCAGTTTGTGGTCCGACAGTGACAAACTGACCAACCACTTGAAGAACCCTGATTTCTTCGATGTTCGTAAATTTCCAAGAATCACCTTCAAGGCCACCCAAATCGAGCATAAAGAGGGTGCCGAGAAAATCAACATCACAGGCGTGCTCACCATGCTTGGCAAGGAAGTCCCTATTACCATTCCCGTAACTGCGACGATGACCGATTCTGTTATCACGCTGACGGGTGATTTTAAAATCGACCGTACAAAGTGGGGCATGAACTACGGGCAAGGCAAGGTCAACAACGAGGTGGTGGTCAAGACCGTGCTCGTGCTGGATCGTTGATCCCATGGAACAGGCCATTTTAATTGGTTGCGCAGTCGCTCCAGCGGCCACCTCGCTGGTGTTCCTTGTTTTGGCAGCCTTTGTTGCGCGAAAGCAATCCGTTTGGAGCGACCCCGCCGCAGCGG
The DNA here is from genome assembly GCA_934255105.1 of uncultured Pirellulaceae bacterium. GTDB lineage: Bacteria > Planctomycetota > Planctomycetia > Pirellulales > Pirellulaceae > Aureliella. The sequence continues at coordinate 2,472 of CAKQNH010000679.1, read as the reverse complement.
TGATCGTTTCGATCGGTTGGTGTGCCGCTGTCTTTACCACGCTGTTGATTCGCCAAGACCTTGATTGGTCGGCGCTCGAAGCGTGGCAGATTGTTCTTGCCCCCATCACGCTGAGTGCCGTCGGGTGGGCACTGATGATCGCGCTGGCGAAGCGCGGCAGCGAATTCCGCTGGGTCGTTGCCTCGATGGGATGTCTCATCACCGCGATGATCGCGATGCCCAGCGGCGACAGTTGGTCGGACATGCTACCGTTGCACCGTGGCTGGATGGCGGCGATCGCGGGTGCGAGCTTGCTGAATGTTTGGATGCTGAATCGGATGATCCATCGCGGAGCATCCCAGTGGGTACTGTTGGTGTGTTTGGCTGGCTTGGCGGGACCGACCATGCTTGCCGCCAGTGCTTACGGCGGTTTGGCCGAATGGCTGCTCGGCGCGATCGTGACGACTTTGGTGTTCACCGTCGCGGTCAAGATCATAGGGGCGATCCAGCCACAATGGATCATCGTTCCGGTCACATTGTTTGCGGCCTGTGCCACTGCGTCGGGACGCTTCTATACGTACGACGACAACTCACATTGGCTATATGGAGTGATCCTGTTGACGCCATCCTTGGTCGCCGTGTTGGACGGGTGGGTATCGAATTGGTCGACCGCGAAACGAATTGCCATGGCCGGTATCTTCGCGACAGTTTTACTGTCAGGGATCGGTTGGTACCTGTTCGGCGAAACGTTGTTCAGCGATCCTGTCACTGCTACGCGATCAGTTTCTCGATTACTTTGCCACCGAACTGGCTGAGTTGTTTGAATCGGCCTGCGTGGTAGTAGGTCAGTTTGTTGTCATCCAGCCCGAGCAGCCGCAGCAGCGTGACGTGGAAATCGCGAACGTGATGCACGTCTTCCACAGCCGTCATCCCGATGTCGTCCGTAGCACCGATCGTATGCCCAGCTTTGCAACCGCCCCCCGCCATCCAGATCGTCATCGCGTTGGGGTTGTGGTCGCGTCCGTAAGCAGTGCCACCCCGCACTCCGTTATCGGGCGAGCGTCCAAACTCGCCGCACCACACGACGAGCGTACTGTCTAACAGGCCGCGATCCTTCAGATCGGCAATCAGCGCCGCAATCGGCTGGTCGACGCCCCGGACGAGGTTGCCGTGGGCCCGCTCGATGTAGTCGTGGCTGTCCCAAGTGCCGTTGTAAAGTTGGACGAAGCGGACTCCCTTTTCGACCATCTTGCGAGCTAGCAGACACTTGCGCCCGAAAGCGTCGGTTGCGTCGTTGCCAATGCCGTACATAGACATCGTTCTTTGGTCTTCACCCGACAAATCGATCGCATCGGGTACTTCCGTCTGCATGCGGAAGGCAAGCTCGTAACTTTCCAGTCGAGCTGACAATTCCTGGTGCTCGGGATGCGCTTCGGCGTGCCGCTGGTTCATGCTCGCTAGGAGGTCCAGATTCCTACGTTGACGCTCGGGCGTGACTCCAGGTGGTGGCCGTAGATCAAGTATGGGAGAACCAGTGGGGCGCAGCGGTGTTCCCTGATAAAAGGCTGGCAGGTAGCCGTTGCTCCAATTGGCCGCGCCCCCCTGTGGGTACGACACTTCGGGCAGCACCAGGAATCCCGGCAGATCCTGATTCACCGACCCCAGGCCATAGGTGACCCACGCGCCGATTCCTGGGTCGCCGCCGAAGCGATTACCGCAGTTCATCTGGTACATCGCCGTGGGGTGATTCACGCTGTCGACCTGACAGCCACGAAAGAAGCATAGCTCGTCAACAACCTTGGGCAAATGCACCCAGTTCTCCGCCATCGGCGCGCCACTTTGCCCATGTTGGTGAAACTTGAACGGGCTCTTGACGTAGTAACGCTTGCCACTCTCCATCGCCGATTTCTGTTCACCTCGGCGAACAAACTCTTTCAAATGCAAATCTGAAAGCAACGGTTTAGGATCGAAGGTATCGATGTGTGACGGACCGCCTTCCATCATCAGGAAGATGCAGTTCTTAGCTTTGGCGGGAAAGTGCCCGTCCTTAGGCGCAAGCGGATTCTCCTGGGCGTTCTCGTTCGCCTTCACGTCGTCGGCAAGCAAAGCAGACAGCGCAATGCTTCCCAGCGATGTCCCCAGTCCATACAGGAAGTCTCGGCGGGTGTTCATTTTCAGTACTCCACATTGGGGTCGCAAGCTGACGCGTCCGGTCGCCTTGGTTTTGAAATGGCCTCAACAGCTATTCCCGCCACCAAACCGAAAACGCAGATGACAGGCCGCAATGCTCTAATACACATAAACAAATTCGTTGGAATTCATGATCACTAAGCACACGTCAGACAGCGCACGTGTATGACGATCCACGTCGGCGGGCTGTAGATCGGAAACAAAGTCTGCGTTTGAATACAGTTGTTCGACAAAAGTAAATCGCTCGCCGGTATTTTCTTCGACAGCCTCGCGGACGACTTCGAGTGGTGGCAAGATTCTGAC
>CAKQNH010000678.1 GCA_934255105.1 uncultured Pirellulaceae bacterium | reverse complement strand
ATAAGTGGCAGAGAGGAAGGTTCAAAGCATCGACCAAATCGAAGGAAACCCAAGCGGAAGGCAATTGTCGGATTGATGTGGGACAGCTCAGCGTCGGTTACAATACGGATCGAAGATAGATTTTCAGAATCTGGGAGAGCTGAGCATGGGTGACGCGCGAAGCGGGGAGCCGTCGAAAGTAGGCAAACACTCTTGGAAAAAGAAATCACCAACGTCGCCGGTGGCAAGCGGGGGGAAATATTGGGCAACAGGCGGCGGGCACAAGCCGATGGTTTCGGGTAGTTTGGTCCGTTTCTTGTTCGCGCTATCCGTGCTCCTGGTAACCACCGCTTCTCTAGTCGTCTATTTGTGGAATCAAAACAGTTCGACGCCATTCATCTCTATAGCCGCTATCGATTACGAACAGCCTTGGGCCCCCAACGCATGGGCAAAAGAAGATCAACAACGATTCCAAGCGCTGGCTGAGAGCAGCCAGTTCAAGGTGGCTGCGAAGCAAGAAAAAAAGGATGGAACTTGGAAGGATTTGATCGACCTGGAGCTGGATAAGGCGGCTCCAGGAGGGCCCGGCGGGAGTCTGCTCCCCTTCTTGTTTGGCTATCGCTCTCTCATCATCCATCTTTCTGCCCACGGGGTACTCAATGGTTCTGGCCAGCCGTGCTTGCTGTTCGCAGATGCAGATCCACTTGACGACAGAACTTGGGTTCCGCTCGTCCAAGTCCTCAAAGCGATCGGCGAACATGCAGTCGTCAGCCACAATCGCGCGCGAGTGTTGGTCATCCTGGATACGGGCAAACAACCGCCCGACTTTCGCTGCGGCCTGTTAACTTGTGGATTCATCGATGCCGCCCGCGATCAAATTCAGTCGCTCCCCTTTTCCAATTTTGCCGTGCTGTTGTCGTGCGCTGAAAATCAATGCGCTTGGACGGCACCAGAAATTGAAGGGACAGTTTTTGGCTTCATGGTCGCGGCGGGGCTTCAGGGTGCGGCAGACGAGTTGTTTGGCAATGGCAATCAGCGAGTCACCGTGCAGGAACTGGCTGGCTTTGTCGCTCAGACGGTGGATGGCTACGTCCGCGAGCACCGCGGCCGTGTGCAGAACCCTGGCTTGGTGTGGAGTGGCGAGTCGCAGGACAATGATTTCGAACTCTGCTTTCAGTCGAATTACAGCTCTACGACCGGTGCAAGTTATCAGCCCAATTCGCGTCTAACGCGAATGTCGGAGGCGTGGAGTAGTTTTGCGCAGTGGAACGAGCGAACTCCCAGCTATGCCTGCTGGCAGCGCGCCACCGTGCTCGCCCGACTCGCTCGGGCCGAACAGTTGCTGTGGGCTGGCTCGGCCTATCAGGATCAGTTCGAGCAAGAGATCGCGCGCGCTGAGAAAGGTTTTCTAGGGACCGCCATCAGCCCCTGGCCCGATGCCATCTGCGGCAGTTCGTTGGCTTTTTTAGATCGAGTCGGCTCAAGTCCTGCGCTCGCACAGTCACCGGGCGACGCGAAAGCAAGCCGCAGTGGAACTGCCGCCAGCGACGCCAGCAGCCAAAGTGGTAACGCGAGCAGCCAGCCAACACCTGATACGGCGGCAACTGCGTCCAGTGCTCCACAGGCTTCAGATTCAAAGAATACGGCTGCGGCACCTGTACCGACCACAACGCCAGGCGCAGACACAGAATCGACAGCATCTGCAGATGCAGTGACCGAAGCACAGCAAAAGATTGTTGCATGGCTGGCTTTCGATGGTCAGCCCGTGGAAGGGCAACCGCCACCGCCGCGCCCGCAGCCACTTCCGCGGCCGGCAGCCGTGGAGTTCGTCTGCTCTTGGTTGATCGACAACCCACAGTTCGTAAACCAGAACACGTTGAGCCGTTGCCTGGAATGGATCGGTCCCATCGCTGAACCCCAGGGCGTGACTCGCGAGGAAGCCTTGTTGCGAACTATCTATGAACACTTGCGGTTGGCTAGCGCTTGGGAAAAACCCGCGGCGGAGCGTTTGGGACAATTGTGGAGTCAATACCTCGTGGCTGCTACAGCCTGCGAATCGGCCATCGCTGCAGTCGATCCCCGCGCCACGAGTTGCTTGGAGAGCCACGCGTCCAAGCTATTAGTCGACGAGCAATTGGTGCGCGATCGGATCCTGGGATGTCAAACGCCTCGCGATGCTTCGGACTGCGCCATCGATTTGGAATCGCTGCAGGCATCCGCCAAGCAGATCGACGACATAAGAGACCGATTGGAGCGAGCATGGAGACTGCGCGACGAACTGGCAAGCGAACTGCCTTCGCTCGCCCAGTGGATCGCTTCGCCCATCGCCCGCCTGCAGACGGTGCTCCCTACGACCGCTGCTTGGGACATTTCTAATAATTTGATCCAGCAGCTTGATGCCCTGCATGTTCAACTGGCTGCCGGTGAAGTCCCCGACGCTGCGCACATGGATGCGGTGGAGCAGAATTTCGATAAGCTAGTCTCTGCCTACTCGCGGTCGATTTACGACTTGACCGACGTCAGTGCCAAGGGCCAACGCAGGCCACTGGGCAATCTGATGCTCAGCCTGGGCTTGCGGCCCAATATATATCGCGGCCTGCAATTGACGGATCGTGCCCGCCTACACCAGGGGCTGGATAGTCGCTATCGCGATTTCAAAGATACTGTCAGCCATGACAAGTTGGCAATGTATAGTCAACGCTTGCAGACCGAGGGTGTCGACAGCCAGCTCGTGTGGCAGACAAACGATTTGCCTGCTGACCTAGCCGCTGGCTATGTACCGGTGGCCTTTAGTCAGTCCGCGCTTTCGCGCAGGTTGGCCAGCCCAGATGCCATCGCCCCGTCAGGCTCAAATCGATTGGCGGCCATCGGAGCAGAGCTTCGCAGCGCGTGGAGCGACATCCCAACTGGGCTTGTCCAGCAAAGTCAGTCGGCCATCAAGTCGCTGGATAGCCAAGAACCCGCCGTGATCGCAGCAGCCCTTGAGCAGCTAATGAATGCGGAGCATGTAGCACATCTGATCGGTCAATCGGTACCTGTGGAGCAGTTGCGTGTTCAGCCAGCTCCGGCCGCGCTGGCTCAATTCGTTTGTATCGAGCAATATGCTTTGTGGCAAGCGCGGCGCGCTCTGCTCGACTTCTGGCAAACCCCCGAGTTGCCCGAAGCGTTCATGCTGGCCAGTTCCCAAGATTGGCAGGCGATAGCGGCTCGTCTGCCTGCCAGTGGACCGCTAAAGATCGTGGAAGATCTACATCGATCGACTGCAGAAGTTGCTGCCAGTTGGCACGATGTGCTGCGGAACCTGCAAGCCGGCACACCTCCCGAGAACCTCTGGCAGGCCAAGCTCAGCTTGGCGAATTTTCCCACGGGCCGAGCTTGGCTGCA
>CAKQNH010000677.1 GCA_934255105.1 uncultured Pirellulaceae bacterium | reverse complement strand
ACGCTGGGCTGCCTGAGCTTTCAGTAGCGTTGCGCAATGAGTGTGTGTGATCAGGACTGCGAATGCAACAGTGGCGAGTGTCGCAGTTTTGTGTAGCGCATGGCGTAAGAATGCTGGGTGGCAACCGAGCGGTCCCGGACCTTCGGCTGGCGTCGCGGCAACGAACTGGAACATGTTGAATCTCCTACTGTGCGCTGTGGATGCAGCTCGGACCTTGTCGGACAATTCTATCACAGTATTGCCTTGAGCGTGAGCGCTAGGCCTTGCGACTTATCGAAGGAAAGTGGACGGACACCAAGCGCGACAACGCATCCCTAACCAACCGGTTCTTAGGGTTGGTAGCAATATGCAGATAGGATACGTCCGCATCAATCGTCGATATTGACGCATCGAAATCGGCAGAATGCAAAGCAGATTTTAGTGAGTCTTTTCCCAGCGCTTTAGCCCAGCGGGCGGCATATCCTTGCCGGTGGCGTGAGCCACCGGTCTGCAAGGACAGCGACTGCTTTAGCCCAGCGGGCGGCACATGACAGCTCTTGCGTCGCCCTCGGGCTAATAATTCCTAGTCAACTATTCCAATGGCTCACGCCACCGGCAAGGATGTATCGGCCTCCGGCCTAGCAACTCCGGTCTGCTTCAGGCCCCACACAATTCCACAGCACGTTCTCTGCGGCCCTCTGCGTCTCTGCGTTAAAAAACAAACGCAGAGAGCTCAGGGAGCGCAGCGGCCCGGGGAGAGAGCCATTGCACCAGCGAACTGTGCCCCAACCACTTTGCGAGGATAGCCAGTGGGCCACAGGACTTTGCTTTGTAGGCTCGTAACGAGTATCGCGAGTTACGGCAGACCGAAGCGAGTGATCATGTGCCGCGTTTCCACGTCCCAATGAGTACCGGCCTGACGATGCGTGACGGTTGATGTTAAGCCGAACTCTACGGTGGAAACAACGCGCTGTTCGAACACGGGGAACACGATTGCCGGTCGATCCGCACGCGCTGCCCGCGCCGTAACTCGCGGTACTCGCTACCCATGCACCATTCACGAAAAGCACTGGTCGGCGCGGTTAGCAACTGATCGGCGGAGCGATCAACGACTATCGCGTGAACGACTACTGGCCGGACCGTGGTCGAAGCCAGGCTAAATATCGCTCAGCGGCGTGGCTCGTGGACTCATCGCCCGCATCGTGTGCTACTGCCGCTTGGCGCTGCGCGGTGTGCAAGCTGCGCAGGGCTTTGACATACAATTGCAAGTCGGCTTCGCAGCGGCGACAAGTCGACTGCCAAGGCTGCCGCGCGCGACAAACCGGACAATTCAATTCGTGCTCGTCAAGTGGCGACATCTAGGCATCCAGGTAGAACAATAGGTCATCCAATTCGCTTTCCAAATTGCTGAGCGCACCGTCGTCACCGCTCTGCTCCGCTTGAGAGATTGAATCCAGCAGTCGCTCTATGTCCTGGGCGTCATCCTGATTGAGCGAACCGGCCAGTTCGCGAGCGCGGGTGACCAACTGCGCTAGCTTAGAGGCGGGCTGATCTGCCGAATCAGCTCGATGAATATGCAGGTCTGGCGCACTTCCAATCTCCCTGACGCTGGCAGCTTCTAAAACTTCTCCGGCCCCCATCAATTCATCGGAGGCCTCAAACATTTCTTCCAAGCGGTCGACGGAATGTTTGCTCTGCTGCTGCCCCATCTGCGAAAGTGCATTGTCTATCTTGAGCCCTTTGGAAATGCCCGTTTTGCGTTCAGTGGCAGTGACCTTGAGTGTGCCATCGAGAGTCAATTCGAACTGTACCAAGATCTCGCCGTCGGCCTCATCGGATTCATTCAATCCCTCAAGCAGAAAATTGCCTATCAGTCGATTGCGGCTGAGTTGCTCGCTTTCTCCCTGGTAGACGCGGATGTTGACTGTATCCTGATCGTCGCTTACCGTGCTAAAGACATCGTCATATCTGGCTGGCAGCGGCGAATTGCGGCGGAGAATCGGCACAAACTCCAACTTGGGGTTGAACTCAGACCCGGTCAGCGCCTCGATGCCCAGCGTATGCGTGGCGACGTCGATCAACACCGGACCAACCGCTTGGCCATCCTGCATAGCAGCTTGGGTAGCGGCCCCAAGGGCGACGGCCAAATCGGGATCGACCGACCACTGTGGGTCGCGCTGAAACTCCTGCCTCAATCGATTCTGCACCAAGGGTGTACGAGTTGAACCGCCTACCAAAATCAGCTCGTCCAACTGCGACACGGTCAAGCCCGAATCGCGAATGGCTTGATCGACACAAGCGATCGTCTGCTCGATCAACGGTGCGATGAGTGCTTCGTATTCGCTGCGAGCGATCTCGACATCCAGATTTACCGGCTGTCCATCGACGGTGGCGATGAACTCCTCGGCAATCTGCGTTACGCCATGGAATGAGAGTTCGCACTTGGCCCGCTCGCAGGCTTGGATCAGTCGCCAACGCGTGTTGCTCTGAGCCATCAAGTCATAGCCATGCTCAGTGAGAAAGATATCGGCCACGTGCTTGGTCAGGAGCTGATCGAAATCGTCTCCGCCGAGCTGCGTGTCCCCTTTGCTGCTGAGCACCTCGATCACGCCATCTTCGACACGCACGATGGAGACGTCAAACGTCCCGCCCCCCAAATCGTAGACAATCAAGTGTCGTCGCGTCGGCTGGCCAGCGTGATAGACCAAACTGGCAGCGGTCGGTTCGTTGATAATCCGCTCGACGGTCAATCCGGCCAGCGTCCCCGCCTCGCGAGTCGCTTGGCGTTGGTTTTCGTCAAAGAAAGCGGGGACCGTAATAACTGCCCGAGTCACCTCAACGCCCAGCACCGTTTCAGCCCGCTGCCGCAGACGACGCAGGATGATCGCGCTGATTTCCTGCGGTGAGAATTCCTGATCGGCCAATTTCACTTTGATGGCTTGACCCATCTGCCGCTTGACCGAGCTAATCGTCCGCTCGGGGAATGCGGCCAGTTGATTCTTGGCCGTGGTGCCGACGATGAGCTTGTTGTCGAGCGTCAAGCCGACCACGGATGGCAGCATCGCTTCCCCCTGCTCTTCCAGCACTTGGACTTTGCCTCCCAGCAGCGCAGCGACTACGCTGTTGGTCGTACCCAGGTCGATGCCAATAATCGGTGAAGTTGGTTGATTCATGCTGTCGGTTTCTTCGCGTTAACTAGTTTGCTTGAAATGTGAGGGGAGTGTGTGCAGCGGTGCTTAGTTGGATAGCGATATTTGGAGGTTTAGGAGCTTTGTTGGAGTACAGCCTTTAGGCACCTTTGTATGTCGCATGTTACTAAAGCGGCTAAAGCCTGGACTCCAGCGCATGTCACTAAAGCGGCTAAAGCCTGGACTCCAGCGCGCGGTGCCT
>CAKQNH010000676.1 GCA_934255105.1 uncultured Pirellulaceae bacterium | reverse complement strand
CGGTGCCTCGCGCAAATTCCGCTTGCAGCTTGTCGATGGCTGCCTGCCTATCTTCACTGATCAGGATTTCGAAGGTCGGACGCAGTTGGATCAGTGGCATTGTGACAAGCTCCGCGAGACAAGACTGCGCAGTATGGCATACCGCTATGGCTGAATAAACTCCCGCTCCAAGATCGTTAGCGGGTGCCAGAACTGCGTACAGTCTAGCATAGCCCAAGCGACACGACGCCTTGACCGCCACCTCCAGCAGAAATTTCTACAAATCTCCGTCTGCCTACATGCCTAACGGCAAGAAGACCGCCGCCGTAGACATGGGGACAGCCGAACAGAAGCAAACGCATTGGCGGCAAGTTAAAGATACAATCATCATATCATCCAAAACTAGGGACCGGACCATGTACGATCAGCGGGAATAGGCTCAACGCGACTATGAATGGGCTCTCCACGGAGCTAAGGCAGAAGGTATTGAGCAGGGTCTTGAACAGGGCATCGAGCGCGGTGCATTACAAGGAAAGATACAACTTTTGCAGAGCCTTCTGGGTGAGCCCGAAGCTCAGAATGCCGAGCTCAAGCTCCTGTCACTTACGGAACTTGACAAAATCCGAGCACAGCTCCAACAGCGTCTCCGAACCCGAGACGCTCAGTTGGTTGACGCTTTTCTACCACAGCGTTAGTGGCACGGGGGCTCGCCCATCACTTCCGGCAGGAATTTCTACAAATCCGCTACTGCGGGACAGCGAAACAAGATCACCGGAGCCCTGGCTCTTTGCCAGACGAACTGCACCAGCCGAGTCGATTGTCACCAGCCGAAACCAAGTCAAGTCGATGCGTTTATCATCTGTTTCGGCAAGCTGCACGGACAAACGCGGGGCAGCAAATCGGCAGCCCGCCAGCTTGCGCAGCAGCGGCTCAGCCACTATCCGCGATGTAACGGCCACGCTGACTGGGTTGCCAGGCAACCCCACCACGAGCTTGCCATCCAGAATTGCCCCCAGCACAGGTCTGCCCGGGCGGATCGGCAAGCGGTGAAAGACGATCTCTCCACCGAGCGATTCAATAGCGGCCGGAACATAGTCGGTGTCGCCCATCGAAACTCCACCCGTTAGCAAAATTGCGTCGCAGTGCGCTAACTGCGCGGTGAGTGCGGCTTGTACCTCTTGCAGAGTGTCACCCACGCGCTGCCGCAGAGCGGTCTCGACCCAGGGTAATCTGTCGAGCCAAGCGGCCAGCGTGGGGCCGTTTGAATCGCGGATCTGCCAGGCCTCGACTGAGGCACCAGGGGAGGCCAGTTCATCACCGGTGTTGAGAACCGCCACGCGCAGCCGCCGATAAACTGACAGCGTACTGGCGCCAAAGCTGGCCACCGCCGCGATGCTGGACGCATCGATCAGCGAACCGCGCGCAAGTAGCGGTGCACCTTGAAACGAATTCTCGCCACGTCGGCGAATGTTCTGACCAGGCTGCAAGTCGCTGACGGGAACGGTGAACTGCACTTGGTTGGGCTGTTCGACGGTATCCTCGCGGCGGACCACACAGTCTGCACCAGTGGGAACGGGCGCACCGGTGAAAATGCGAATCGCATGTCCAGGCTGCAGGCTTATCGGCGCACTGCCCGCCGCCGCCGTCGCCTGGACCGGCAGCGTCGCAGGTAAGTTCTCCTCCAGTCGCAATGCGTAGCCGTCCATGGCTGACATGTCGAGTGCTGGACAGTCGCGATCGGCAACCAGGTCGGCCGCCAGTACGTGCCCCGCGATGTCGGCAATCGCAGTCTGGCGCGCGGCTACTGGTTGTAGGCGCGCCGATAGCTTTTCGATCGCCGCTGCAAGCGGACTGAGGTGGGGCAACTGCATGAGATCTCTCGTCTAGTGCTTACGTCGGCTAGTGCTCAAGTCGAGCGGATGCGCAGTGAACTGCTCAGCGCGGGGAGCAGCAGGAGCACTACGGCAGAACCATACCAGGGGCCCGCCCACATCAGCACCACAGCCGCATCGATCAAGATCAACGTCAGGATAGCGTGTTTTACAGCCAATTGGACCTTGCGAGGTACAGGATGCCAGACGCCGGCCAGGCCGCGATTGATGACGGTCAGACCAATCAACCCGATCAACAGAGGGTAGCCCTGCCGCGGATCCAGCGTCCATGCCTGTGACGCTTCGGCCCACCATGGCAAGCAACCGATAATGATCAGGCCCGCAATCTCTAAGACGATTCCGAACAGCAGCATGGGCGACGAACTCTCGCGCTCCTCGCGGCGAGCGTAGACGGTCACGCCAAAGATATAGAGCGCGATGCCGGCCGCAAATGCCATCAGCGGTCGTGGGAAAATCACATCCGGCAATTTACCCATCGACTCCGCTGTCCGCAGTTCGCTAGGGAGCAGCGGATTGACTAGCACCCGATCGACCAGGCTGGTGCTACTGTTCTCGATCGCCGCATCCGCGTCCAAACTGCTCCCCACGCTAACTGCCAACAGGGCGAAGCCTACCATAAGGATATTTAAGCCTCGGCAGACTCCCATCAGCGGCGGCCCAAGCGGCGTCCGCTTTAGTGGAGAGTCGTAAGCCCGAATAGCCACCGACAGCAACACGGAAGCAGCGAAGGCGATACCCATCCACAGTGGCTGCGACTCATGAAAGGTCAGCACAGCCAAAATCAAGATTGGGCCGATCAGTAGCATCCCCGAAGCGATGTGGCCGGCGATGACCGGTGAAATGCGGCCCGAGGCCAGCGGGCGATCGGGGCGATGCTCGCGGTCCTCCTCCAGATCCACCACATCATTGAGAATCATGCCAGCCCAATAGGCGAGCAGCGACGCCAGTAAGACAGGCATGAATGCAGTCAGAGGCCAGGACAAACCAGCGGCTACAATGGCTGCCGCTACACAATCGGACAACAAAGTAAACACGTTCGGCAGTCGCACTAACTGCATCCAGTCGCTCAGCCTACCCCAGGTCAAATTGTCGATATCAAAGCGACGGCCGCGAGGTTTGTCGGGACGAACTGATGGGTCGACTGAACTGCTGGGCTGGCGGCTAGACTCCAAGCCGTAGCCCGCTTCGTCACCTTTTCCGTCGCCATCTCTCGGGCGATCTCGAGACGTGGGTTGCATGTGCGGTGCCTCCGTGCGGGCTAACAAGTGTGCTGACGATCGTGCCCAGTAGTCGCTATTTAGTTTGCTTGATGTCTTCGGACAACGTCGGGTCGATGGGGCCGATCACACCGCGGCCTTCCAGCAACCGCATGTCGACATCCATTTGAATGTCCTCGTTATCGATCTCCCAGAATTTGGTAATCAATTCATCATCCAGTGGTTGGTAGGAGCGAACGATGCGAAATCCCAATCCGCGGGCTGGACTCTCGGTGTACCACCATGG
>CAKQNH010000675.1 GCA_934255105.1 uncultured Pirellulaceae bacterium | reverse complement strand
AGCATGTGCTGTGCATGGTCGATGCGCAAGCGGAGCCAATAATCGTAGGGAGGCACCCCGGTCGAATCTTTGAAGACATCGAACAGCTTGGCTCGGCTGCAACCGAGCGTCTTGGCCATCTCCTCGATGGAGCAAGGTGTCGCCATGCGCGCGTGCATGAATTCAATCGCTCGCTCCACCGTCTGATCCTTGACATCCGTGCGCACCGCGACCAATTGTCGGGCGGCCTCCAGCACAATCCCACACAGGGCCCACCGCAGTTTGGTAACTTCCAAATCCGCGCCGTTTATTGGGGAGCTCACATTGCGAGCTACAGACTTGGCCAGACTCTTCAGCTCCCCGTTCATGGGATAAGCAACCCGGCGAGCGGTTGCAAACTGCGAGAATAGCCAATTCAGGTCGCTTTGGACAAACGGGCTGCCCACAGTCGGCCGACGCGCGCTAGGGTCGAGCATGAGCCCCACAATAGAGGTTGGACGGCGGACATCTTGCAATCCACGGTGCGACACACCCGGTCCAATTACCAAATATTGGCCACCATTGAGGTCGACCGTTTTCCCGTCTGCAAACTCATAGGTCGTAGCCCCATCGAGCGCCAGGATCAGCTCGTAATGGCCGTGGGTATGCCACGTAACACGGGCTGCCCTTTGCTTGCGTGCAAAGGCCACGCGATCAAGCAGGTTCAGTCCCAGACTGGCTCCGCTTAGCGTATCCTCGGGATATTCCATCGTCGCCTTCGTTCCATTTCCTCACGGGCCGAACCCCGGCCGCAACGTCAATAATTATGCGAATCAGTGGCTCTTGTGTGAACTTGACTTAATGTCAACCTCGCTACTCATTCATCTTCAATGCATGATGTTTAGTTTGTAGATGCAGCTCAGCATAAATTATGCCAAAGCATCAGAAATAGTCTAGCAGACAAAATTACAGCTAGAAAAGAGGGGAGAGCTCGGCCAATTGCGTTTTATAATGGTGGAGTTGGCCTTGTGTCGGATGGGTGTTTTGCCGGATGGGTCTTTCGTTGGATGGGTTTGCATGCGTTCACGAACTAGTGGTACGAGCTGCCGACTGGGGCGCGATTTCTTCGCGCAACCCACGCGGCAAGTCGCCCAGCAGTTGCTCGGCAAGCGACTGGTGCGCATCACACCAGAAGGCGAACGGCTGAGCGGCGTCGTCGTCGAGGTCGAGGCCTATCTATCACGGGCCGACTTGGCCAGTCACAGTTACCGGGGTCCGAGCAAGAAAAATGCTTCGATGTTTCTGCAGCCTGGACGCCTGTACGTCTACTCGATTCATGCCAAACATTGCTTAAACGTGGTCACTGAACCAGCGGGTAGGGGTGCCGCCGTACTGATCCGTGCGCTGCAACCGGTCGAGGGACTGGCCACCATGCTTCGCCAGCGAGGCGTACTCACTGCCGGAGCCGCCGCAGCAGACATCGATCGCAGGCTGGCCATCGCCGCTACTGCGGGCCCGGCCCGACTGTGTCAGGCACTGGGCATCGATCGATCCAATGATGGGCTGGATCTGGTCAGGAGCCAACAGCTCTGGTTGGAAACGATACCCTCGCTTTCTGTACCGGCCAGTAACGTCCGTCGTGGACCTCGGATCGGCATTTCACAGGCTCAAGCATTGCCCCTGCGTTACTTCCTGGATGGCCACCACTTCGTCAGTGGTCTTGCCCGCCATCATTCGCGCGGTCGCCACTGGGCGTTTCCAGCGGTGACTTAGTCGCTTTCTTTTAACGATCGTACTCAATCTCTTCCATTCCACCTTCGCCGGCTGCGGGCTGCCAGCGAGCAAAGGAACGCGCGAGTAGCACGATGTAGAAACTGCTCGATACGAGCGTCCCCATCGCGACGCCTAACAGGATGCCAGTCAACCCCTCACCGAGTATGAGTTGAGCTAATATGGCACCCAGGCTGGCCAACACCACAGCGGGCAGTAGCATGGCCATAAAGATCCACACGCTGGCTATGGCTCGGCCTGCCGCCAAGGCGTCGCGCTGCTGCAATGCCCGCGGGCGTATGATATTCCACGATCCGAGCAGGTTGATGTTGGCAACTAGCACCAAGCCTACCGGGATCAACGCTAGCGCCGTCTGCAGAATGTGCGCGCGGCTGTCGGGGGACAAATAGAGGAACAGGCAGGCCACCAATCCATGTAGCATCCCCAGTGGTAGAACCGGGCCAGCCAATTGCCCCAGGGCCACACGCCACGCAGGGATAGGTAGCGATTTGAGCAATTCGCGTTGGGCCACAGGTCCCAGAAAACCTACGGGAAGCTGTAGCAATAGCAAGAAATCCGCGTACATGTTCAGGCCCACCATCCAGCCGACGGCACTCCTACCGGTCAAACGCCCCGAATCAAGCAACAATGGAACCACTAAAACCACACCCACAATGGCCGTGGTAAATGCCAAGTAACGCGGCAAGATTCGCAACGAGTGAACTAACTGCATCCAAGCCACACAT
The DNA here is from genome assembly GCA_934255105.1 of uncultured Pirellulaceae bacterium. Lineage (GTDB taxonomy): Bacteria > Planctomycetota > Planctomycetia > Pirellulales > Pirellulaceae > Aureliella. The sequence continues at coordinate 920 of CAKQNH010000675.1, read as the reverse complement.
CCCACACCTCCCAAACGATGCAATTGCGGGACGGACAGACGCCGCGTCCAACTGGCGTTGATCGCGCCACCTGAGATGCCGCTCCGCATGGCGTTTTGTCGCCGTTCGATCGCCGCATCGGTCCGGCCCGTGGAAGTCTCTGCGTAGTCACCTCCCAGCACGTACACCATGCCCGCCATGGCGGCCACGACCAACAGCCTGAGCGGCAGCATGCGCATGGCTGCCGATAGTGGATTGCCTGCGGACAGCGGTGCAAACATCCAAGCCAGCGGAGGGAGCAGCCACCGCCCAATGGGTGTTTCAAGTGCCGCAGCAGCCACCAACGAGACTTGCGGTTGAAGGCCTTGCATCTGCACCGAGCGCATTGACTGCGTCACGAGCGTGAATAGCCCCAGCAGCACTGCTACCATCAACACGCGCCGACCCACGACAATCACTCGTCCGTGCGCACGCCGCGCAGAGAGTGAAGCCAACATGCCCACTAGTAAAGAAACTGCGATCAGCAGCCACATGCCGAGCAGCGCCGACCAATAGCTCTGCACATAGGCCATCGCAACTAGCGCTAGCACCATGGCGCTGATCAACGCGCGGAATGCCAATCGCACTAGGCTCAAGCTGATCACATCGCGATTGGGAAATGGGCCTCCCACCACAAAGTGAATTTCGGCGGGGCGCATGACCAGGCCGCGATCGGCCGATGCGGTCAACCACGTGGCCAGGAGATAGATCAAAGCCCAAAAGGGCATTGCATTGCCAAACCGCTCCGAGCTCGGTGAGGCACCGTTAAACGCGCGCGCAAAAAGTATGGAGCCGACGAACACCAACATCAACAGCGCCAACACACGCTGCCGCCAGTTTTTAGGCAGATTCAGAATTCCACGCAGCGAACCACGCAGCTCCAACCATAACAATTGCCACAG
>CAKQNH010000674.1 GCA_934255105.1 uncultured Pirellulaceae bacterium | reverse complement strand
GGTTCGATTCCCATAGGGGTCACTAATCTGCCGGTCTGTAACCATTCAGACCCATCAAAACCCTGGGTTTCCCAGGGTTTTTTTCGTGCCTATCTGTAGCTCGTGCGCGCGACAGTGTCACGCCCCCCGCAGGGTTGTTGCAAGGGCTTGCCCAGGGTACTCTATATAATGTAGCGTGGGTTTGTCTGGATTCCACTCGTCGACGGCACGGGAGGCCCGCGCTCGCTTTTCTGTGCAGAGGTCTTTTCTGATGGCAATCGGCCAGTTTTTTTCTCAACGATTCAGCTATGGTGTACATGCGTTGGCGTATGTGGCTACCAAGCCGGCGGGCGAACTGACTACGCTGCCGGAGTTGGCTGAATGGACGCGAAGCCTGTGGCCTGCCGCATCCGAAACGTACTTATCGAACATCGTGCAGCAGATGACGCGTGGCAGGCTGCTCCGCAGTCACCGTGGCGTCTCTGGCGGCTACTCCTTGGGCCGTGCAGCATCGGCGATAACCCTCCGCGATGTGGTTGAATTGCTCGAAGGAGTCGATACCGGGCGATGCAGCCTATCGCTAGAAGACAGTTGTCCCGTTGTTGGGCGATGTGCGATCCAGCGAAAGCTCAGCAGGCTCGAAGAAGACTACCTAAAGTCCCTGGCTGGGGTCACGATCGCGGAATTGTCGAAAGCGGTTGTAGCGAAGATCTGAGCGGATATCGCCCTTTTTAATGTTGCAATTTGGCTCGATGCTCCTTCGTCGGTCGTCTTGTGGGTGGCTGCACGCGCCGCCTGCTGTGCAATGTGGCTCGACGCTCCGTCGTCGGTCACCCGTGAGCCCTCTGCGGTGCCCGCCTCGCAAAATAATACATTGCAAAGTGACTCTAGTTTAATGTATATTGGGTGGCGGGATCCTCCCAAGTCACACCTCGCCTAGCAATCCGTGACCTGTCGCTGGCCGCCTTCCCTCCGAACACTGCCCTAAACGCTATGTGCCTGTGGGCGCTCTCCCCAAAGCGTCCCGGCGAAGTGCAATACGTCACCATCGATCGAGAATGTATGGTGCGCGAGCGGCAGTAGCCTAGCGGTAGAGCGCCGTAAGCTTCAAGCTTGCTTTGGTAGCCTGGCGTAGGCTTCTAGATTGCAATCAGGCACCGTCAAGTATCGGATGAACATGAAGATTCTCAACTGCATTTTGACCGGCTGTATCACCGCCGTGATGGCAACGAGCGTCTGTGGCGCTCATGATATCTACGTTTCCGCCGATGCAGCCGCAGGGGGCAGTGGCGAACAACGCGCGCCTTTTCGCTCGTTAACCGAAGCTCGCGACTTCATTCGAGCGACTCGCCAGGCGAACAGGCCGGGCAGCCACGAAGCAGTCACGGTACACATCGGCGATGGCGTCTACCGGCTGGACGCATCGCTTGAATTGACTTCCGAGGACAGTGGCGCGGCAGAGGCGCCTGTGACGTGGCGTGCCGAGCATGCTGGCCGAGCGCAGATTCACGGTGGCGTGACGCTGGATGCCACCGCCTTTCAGGCCGTGGTCGACGAGTCGGTGCGGTCGCGGTTGGATGAGTCTGTGCGCGACCAGGTGCGCGTGCTCGATCTGTCCGAAGCTGTACCCGGCGAGTTCGAAGAGCTTAAAACCGCGTTTCGTGGAGCACCTGCGGGGCCGTGGTTGTATGTCAATGGCCAGCCGATGACGCTGGCGCGCTGGCCAAATGTGGACGCTCCGGAGTCCGGCTGGGCCAGCTTCTCGAAAGCTATCGACACGGGACTGCCGGAACCGGAGTCGGCCGATGCAGCCCGACGCAAAGCCCGCCCCGGCTCTTTCGAGTTCGATGATCCGCGACCGGCGCGCTGGAATCTGGACGAAGGGGTCTGGCTGCAGGGCTACTGGACCCATGACTGGAGCGACGAAGTCATCCGCGTGGCCGCTTACGATCCTCAACACCACGCCGTCACGCTAGCTGCCCCGCACAACTATGGGATCATGGGGGGAACTTGGGGTGCCGCCAAACGACGCTTCTTTGCGCTCAATGCGTTGGAGGAACTGGATGCTCCCGGCGAATGGTATATCGACCGCAAAAGCAAGCAACTCTACTACTATCCCAGTGAAGAACCGCAGGCAGCGTCGATCGTCCTGGCCACTCTGAATCAACCCTTGCTGAAGATCAGCGGCGCGAAGCATGTGGCGTTTGAAGGCCTTGCGTTTCAATATGCTCACGCCGATGGCATTGTGCTGCAGGAAACCGAAAATATCCAGATCGTTGGCTGCGCGATTGCAAATCTGGCCGGCAATGGTGTTTCAGTTAATGGCTCACGCAACACCATCCACGCATGCGACCTATACAATCTCGGCAGGCAGGGGATTTCACTCAATGGCGGTGATCGCAAATCGTTGACGCTGGCCGGCAATGTGGCCGTCAATAATCATATTCATCACTATGGATTGTTCCAACGCACCTACGCTCCGGGTGTCGGAGTCGGCGGCTGTGGTCAGATTGTACGTCACAACCGCATTCACGACGCACCACACAATGCGGTGCTATATGGGGGCAATGAACATTTATTTGAATTAAATGAAATCTACCGCGTGGTCATGGAGACTGGCGATGCAGGCGCGTTCTACACGGGCCGCGATTGGACCAGCCAGGGGAACGTGCTGCGCCACAACTACATTCACGATCTCGGTGGCGGCGACGCCAAGCACGTCAACACGATGGGGGTCTATCTGGACGATTGCGACTGCGGCGATACCGTCGAAGGGAATGTGTTTTATCGGGCAGGTCGAGCCATCATGATCGGTGGCGGGCGCGACAATCCGGTACTGAACAATTTGGTGATCGACTGCCCCATCGGTCTGCACATCGATTCTCGAGGTATGACTTGGCCGCATTGGAATAATCCCGACGAACCGGGTTGGCAATTGGATGCCAAGGCCCAAGCCATGAACTACCGCAATCCACCGTGGAGCGTGCGCTATCCACGATTGGCAGCGATCATGGGCGATTCCCCGCGCGAGCCGTTGCACAATCCGGTTCGTCGCAATGTATTTGTCGATTGCACACAGCAGGTGTGCAGCTTTGACGGCAACGTCAAGAAGCTGATCGACAAGCTGGAAATCGCGGACAACTTAGTGGTCAACACCACCGGCGCGGACAACATCGCCACGGCCGCAGGGATCAAAGGTTTTACGCTGATCAGTGGCACGCCCGCGGAACCGGTACAGCTCGGATTCACAGATGCTGCGGCTCACAATTTCCTGCTGAGAAAGGATTCTCGTGTGAAGCAGGCGCTACCGACGTTTGAAGATATCCCTTTCGACCAGATAGGGCTCGTGAGGGACGATGTCCGCTGCGAGCTGCCGCCGCGCGAATGAGACGAACTACGAAAGAAGTGGCAACCGTTCGGGGATATGCAGAT
>CAKQNH010000673.1 GCA_934255105.1 uncultured Pirellulaceae bacterium | reverse complement strand
TTACTGGAGGCGGCGCGCTGGGCACCCTCCTCGTACAACGAACAGCCGTGGAGCTACATCCTGGCCACGAAGCATGAGCCGGATGAATTCGCCAAGCTGCTATCCTGCCTCCTCGAAGGCAATCAAGACTGGGCCAAAGCGGTGCCGGTTCTGATGGTGGGCTGCACGAGCCTCAACTTCAGTCGCAATGGCAAACCGAATGCAGCCGCGACCCATGATCTCGGATTGGCTGCCGGCAACCTCTGCTTGGAAGCGACCGCCCGCGGGCTCTGCGTCCATCAAATGATCGGTATCGAACCCGACAGGGTTCGCGAACTGTACCAAGTCCCCGATGGCGTGCGCCCCTTGACGGCGCTGGCAATTGGTTACGCGGCTGCCCCAGGGACTCTGCCCGAGAAGTTCCGAGAGCGCGATCTAGCGACTCGAACTCGCAAGCCTTTGTCGGAGTTTGTATTTAGCGGCCAGTGGGGACAGGGCTCGGGCGCGATCAACAAGGCGACTGTCGAGTAGGCGTCAGCCCCTCTTGGCGGCCTGGGCGTTACAATGAGCGGAACTACTAGTGTCGACCGACACGCAAACAGTCACAGTATGAAGGAATTAGCCATGCGTACGAAAATGATGATCGGTTTTGCTGCTACTGCGTTGCTATTTGTAGGAACCGCCGTCTCGGCCGAGACCTACAGCGTCGACCCAGCACACACCAGCCTTGCGTTTTCGGTCCGCCACTTGGGGCTCAGCAACGTCAGGGGGCATTTCGGCGAATTCGTCGGCACGATCGTGATAGACGCAGGGGCGATCAAAAAAGCAGACGCCACGATGCAAGTTAAGAGCATCAACACTGGCGTCAAGCAACGCGATGACCACCTGCGCTCGGCAGACTTCTTCGACGCCGCCAAGTATCCAGTCATTACGTTCAAGACAAAGAGCGTGGAGAGGAAGGGCGACCAGTTAGCTCACCATCAATCGCAAAGACTATGGAATCAACTTCGATGCTGTCCTGGAAACCGGAGTGGCGCTGGTTGGTGAAGAGGTGTCGATCGAAGTCAACATCGAGGCCGTCCAGCAAACGGGCGAGAAGTAGACCTCGGCTTCCTGTTCAATCTTTTTCCTGAAGGTGTTTCCCTTTGATCTTTTTCAAGCATGTCCTCTCGCGCACCTTCCAAGTGATTACTGAGTCCATCGCGACCCCTCGCCTGGTTGCGCGCGTCCCTCCCGTGGGGAGAGTGAAGTGGTTGCCGAAAGTCTGGGCGACTTCCGCTGCGCTGTTGATGATACTTCTGGCCGTGTGTCTGCCAGCAGGCTGCAGTCGGAAGCCATCGCCGGGTGGCCCTCCCGGTGTCGGTGCCGCGAGGCCGACTGCTCGCGTCGCCAAGCCTGTAAGACGTGAAGTGGTCGAGTGGGCGGAGTTCACGGGCCGCTTGCAAGCTGTCGATTTCGTCGAGATACGCTCTCGCGTGAGCGGCTATTTAAAATCGGTTGAGTTCCAGGAGGGGCAGCTCATCGAAAAAGGCGAATTGCTGTTTGTTGTCGATCCGCGTCCGTTCGAGGCCGCCTTGGAAACCGCCAAAGCGAGCTTGGAAGAGGCGAAGGCGCGGGCGGAGCAAGCGGAAGCTCAACTGGCCACTGCCGATGCAGATAAGCTAACCGCCGAATCGAATTTGGAATTCACCAATAGCGAATTCGAGCGACAGAAGACCCTGCAACAACGCAACGCGAGCACTCAGTCGGAACTCGATCGTACTCGCAAGGAGTACACGACGGCGAAAGCGCAGGTGCAGGGTGCCGACGCGGCGATTGCGTCGGCTAGGGCTGCGATCTCCACGGCGAAGGCGACGATCGTTACCGCCCAAGCCGCCGTCAATGAAGCTCAGTTGAGTTTAGACTACACACGCATCACCGCGCCGATTGCTGGACGGACCAGTCGCAGGAACGTGACCGAAGGCAATCTGATCAGCGGTGGCAATGACCAATCGGTAGTGCTGACGACCATCGTTTCGCTCGACCCGATCTACATGCTGTTCGATGCCAGCGAGCAGCAGGTGTTGCGGTTTCAGCGATTGATCCTGCAAGGTGCTCGCAAAAGTGCTCGCGATGTCAAGTATCCGGCCTACATGCGATTAGAAGATGAAACTGGTTTCCCGCATCAGGGATATTTAGACTTTGTCGACAACCGCTTCGATCCGGTCACAGCCACGATGACGGCGCGGGCGATCTTTGACAACCATGACGGAATTTTGACTCCGGGCATGTTCGGGAAACTAAGAATAGCCGAAACTCCCGCGTTTGAGTCGCTGTTGGTCCCCGATGCCGCCGTTGGCACCGACCAGTCGGACCAGTTTGTGTACGTCGTCGACGCCGACGGAATGGTCTCGATGCGGATTATCGAGACAGGCTCCATGGCCTTGGGTCTACGGATCGTGCGCTCAGGGTTAAACGCAGACGATCAAATCGTGGTGGGGGGCATTCAGCGGATTCGACCGGGGGTCCAGGTCGAGTCCAAGCTGGAGACGATCGAGCCGGACGAAAGTGCGTTGGGCGTTGAAGATGCTACACCAGAGGCATCGGAGTAACCATGCACTTCTTTATCAACCGACCGATTTTCGCCACGGTGATCTCGGTCGTAATCGTGATTGTCGGCGCGATCGCCTACTTTGTGTTGCCCGTAGCGCAGTACCCCGAAATTGCTTTGCCGACCGTCGTCGTTCGCGCCACTTATGCTGGGGCGACGGCCGAGACACTCGCCGAAACCGTGGCCACGCCGTTGGAGCAAGAGATCAATGGCGTCGAAGATATGCTGTACATGGAATCGTCGTCGACCGCCGATGGCACCATGCAGCTAACAATTACGTTTGAGAACGGGACGGACCTGGACGATGCTCAGGTGCTGGTGCAGAACCGCGTTGCTTTGGCGGAACCGAGATTGCCGCAAGAGGTCCGCCAAATTGGCGTGACGGCTCAGAAGAGCTCGCCTGACATCTTGATGGTCGTGCATTTGTTCTCGCCCGACAACTCTCGCGATTCGCTCTATATCAGCAACTATGTGCTGCTCAACATCCGAGACGTTCTGTCCAGGCAAGATGGCGTTGGCAACGTGCAGATCTTTGGCGTGCGCGAATACAACATGCGTATCTGGATCGACCCCGATCGGCTTTCAACGCTCGGTATGACGACCAATGATATTGTTGATGCGCTGCGTTCGCAAAACGTGCAAGTTGCCGCAGGTTCGATCGGGACACCACCATCGGATGGTGCCCAGGGTGCCTTTCAGTTGAATATCGCGACTCAGGGCCGCTTGGAATCGGTCAATGAATTCGAGCAGATTGTGGTCAAACGGGGCAGCGGCATGGGGTTGGTCCGGTTGCAAGATGTTGCGCGCGTTGAACTGGGTGCCCAGGACTACTCCACCAACAGCGTTCTAGA
>CAKQNH010000672.1 GCA_934255105.1 uncultured Pirellulaceae bacterium | reverse complement strand
CCACCGGTCAATGCACAGCCTCCGATGACTGCGGCGGCGATGGCGTTTAGTTCATACCCGCGGGCCAGCACATCCGGTTTAGCCGATCCCTGATCGGCAAAGTAGACGATGCCGACCATCGATGCGGACACGGCCCCAATGACATAGGCCAACCACTTCAGTCGATCCGTGCGGATGCCACTCAGTTTGGCTGCCGCCTCGTTACCACCCATGGCGTGCAGGTGGCGACCGATCACTGTGCGGCTCATCAGAAACCAAATGACGGCTGCGAAAATCAGAAAGACGATCGATACGCTAGTCACGTCTTTGAGCGAATCTCGCAAATGCAGATCGGTAAAGTCGATTTGAGATCGATTGCCGGTGACCGCCAGAATCAAGCCGCGGCCAAAGCTGCGCAGGCCGACCATCGTGGCCAGGGTAGCGATAAACGGCGGTAGTCCTACGCAGGTGATGAGCCAGGCGTTGAGCGTTCCTATCATGACGCCCGACAGCAGTGTGCCGATGATCGCGACGATGACTACGCGGGTTTGGATATCGCCGGCGCGAAAACCTTCGGGGTCGATCAGCATCAGCAAACTGCTGAAGACCGTGGCACTCAGTGCGATGACTGAACCGCTGGAGAGGTCGATCCCGCCCGAGATGATGATGACCGCACTCCCCAGGGCGAAGAAGCCCAGGAAGACCGTGTTGCGAATGATCAACTCGGCCGTGCTGCCGGGGCTGTTGAGATAAGTCTGCCCGGGGTCGAGGGCGATGGTGACGGCGATAACGGCCAGCCAGGCCAGGATGAGCTTGACTTCTACGCTGGCCAAACAGCGTCGAACGATGCCAGGGTGGTCTGCTGTCACGCTGTCTTGGGCCTTGTGGAAATGAAGATCGTCAGGCACCCGCAAAAGGGTTAGGAACTAGTGAGTTTATACTCTGCCAACCATTTTTCAAAGTCACTGAACTTGACGAATTCCACACTCTCACCAAACTCCTTAAACATCTCAGCCGTCAGCGGCGAGCCTTCGTCGGGTACGACGATCTTCAATCCAGTATCGCGTAGGTTCCCGTCGGGCTGTCCCATCTTTGGAAACATCTCAGTTACCGTGCTCTGGTCGTCGGTCAGCTTGGCAAACGCATAGCGCACAGAGTCGTAGCCCATGCCAAATGGATTTTGCACGACCATCACGTCGATCAGCCCCTCGCCCATTTGCTGAATGGCAAGCTGCTCTGCATCGAAGGTGACGATAGTGAAGCGGTCCCGCACCCCCTTCTCCTTGACCACATCGGCGATGGCCGGAGCGTTGTACGACCAAATGCCGACTAGCAGATTGAGCTGCGGGAACTTGTCGATGACATCGCGCACGTTATCGCGCGCACGCGCTCGATCGGCGTCATCCAGCCGGCGATCCTTTTGTTCGAACTTGTCTCCTACCGCACTTGTGAAACCATCCATGCGCTGGACTGCGTTTTGCTGACTGTCGACCCCCACGAACTGGACATACTGACCGCCGTCTGGGAGTAGGTTTTTAGCCGCTGTTCCCAACACCCGACCGGCTTGAACATTGTCTGTGCCCACGTAGAACTCTCGGATCGAAGCGAACCGCGGATCCAAGTCGCTGTCGAAACAACCGATGATGACCCCTTTTTCTTTGAGGTTCTTTAGTTCATCGGCGATGGCTGGGTTGGTAGCCGAGAGCGGTGAGATGATCACTGCGGCCACATCGCTTTGGGTGCCGTATTGTCGTAGCTTTTCAATTTGCCCTGGCTCGGTGCCATCATTGGAATCCATGGCGGCGCTGAAACCCTTCTCGGCCAACTTTAGGTCCGTCGCCGCTTTAGCGATGCCCGCTCGCGCAGCATCCCAGAAGGGTGAATCGGTATTGTTGAGCAGCACGATCCGTTTGGTGCCCGACGCGCCACTGGAGTTCGACGAAGCATTGGAGGCAGAATTGGGTTTGCAGCCGCTAGTGAACAAGGCCAGCAGCAATCCGGTCGCAATCAGCAGGCGTGAGTCGGGCATGGCAATTTCTATTCTCTGTGCATGTTGAGGAGTTTGGGACTAGTTGAGGAGTTTGGGACTACTGGAACAGTTCATTGAAAAATTGTTGCATGGCTTTCCAGGAGCGTTTATCGGAGCGTTCATTGTAGGCTGCGCCAGCGGAATTGTCTGAGCCGGCGCTAGGTTGCGTGAACGAGTGTACCGACTGGGAGTAGCTGATCATCTGCCAATCGACGCCTGCATCGTTAAACTCCTTGAGCATGGCTTGAATATCTGCGGCGGGCACGAATGGATCATCAGCACCGTGCAGTATGAGGACTTTGCACTGAATGTTCTTACCATCTGCGGGTGTGGGCGAATCGAGTCCGCCGTGGAAGCTGACCACGCCCTGCACCTTGGCACCGCTGCGGGCCAGTTCAAGTACCCCGGTGCCGCCAAAGCAGTAGCCGATGGCCGCCAATTTATCAGCATCCACGCCGGTCAATTGCTTGAGCTGCTCCAGCCCCAAGTTCAGCCGTTGACGAAAGAGCCCACGATCGGCCTTGTAGATGCCAGCTTGTTCGGCGGCCGACTTGGGGTTGTCCGGTCGGACCCCCTTGCCGTAAATGTCCAGTGCAAACGCGACGTAGCCCAGTTCGGCCAATTGCTTGCAGCGCGACTTTTCGTAGTCCGTCAGCCCCATCCATTGGTGAACGACCAACACTCCCGGGGCACCCTTGGATATTTTGGTCGGATCCCAGGCCGCAAAGCCTTCTAACACGAGGTCGCCATCGCGGTACTCGATGGCTTTGGTTTGTACCTCAGCGCGAGCCAGTGAAACGCCGTACAGGCATAGCAGCAGTGCTAAGACTAATCTCATTGTCGATTCTCCCTCAAGGATGTCGCTGTAAATAATAGCGGATCGTGTTGTTTCAATTCGCTCTGTGGAGCGTATATCAGGTATCAGGCGTATGCCACGTATATCCATAGTGTAGCAGCAAAAAAAGCCTGTATGATCACTGTCGGTCGTGTATCGAATTTACGTCGTAGCACCAGCACTCCTGCCCGTTTATATTCCACTTTGTACCACATCTCAAAAACATCGGCCCCTTGCCCAGCTCGCCTAGCATGAGCCAAGTTTTGGGAGCTAGTCACTGCGGTATGCGTTCTGTTCGGCCCCGAGCTTCCCCAGCGAATTGCCGCAGAAGGCGGCAATTCGCTGGGAAGCTGGGGGAGCGCTGGGATCGTGAGAGTTATCAGTAAAACTCCTTCACCAGCGAGACGAGCTCGCTGGGGTCGTGAAAGTGGGAAAGTTAAAAGAAAAGATGTAGAGTATAAACCGGCAGGAGTGCCATTTTATACCCCACAACTTTTTACGAGCCTTTTCCCTATCGATTTTCTTGCACTAGCTCTGCTCGCACTGGATCCTCTCCCTCTGGGAGAGGTCGAGCCTAAGCG
>CAKQNH010000671.1 GCA_934255105.1 uncultured Pirellulaceae bacterium | reverse complement strand
ATACTAGCTGTCTTAGTAAGTGCATAACCTGTTGTAAATGTTCCAACAGCAACAACCCCAGCAGTTAATGGTTCACTATTTATACGGCTGGAAAGTTCGGCAGAAATCCCGTCTGGCACCGTGTCGGTCGAAGACAGGCGCGCATAGTCTTGGGCGCACTGATCGGAAACGCTGACCGCTTTCAACACGGCCAAATGGCTGGCACCCGTATTGGACCCCACATTCCTCCACGGGAACATACTCATTCGATAGGTCCCCAACAGCGGCCGCAGAATACCGATCAGCGACACGCCCGACACCAACCAATAGCGATCCATGAAGATGTGGTCAGCAACTTCATATTGCCATCCCGCTCGCAAGGCACGCAGCATCCACGCAGCCGCCGTGGGCGCTGATGAAGGCCTGTCATGCAGTATAAACATAGGCTCGATACCCGGATTGCCTCGAGCCCTGAACAGGTGGTCGGCGAGCAGTTGATTGGCGGGCGAGACACCACTCCCCAGCGGATTGTTCGCGTTCGTCAGTAGTTCCCAGCCAAACAGCCAACTCCGACTGGCCCGAGCCGCTTCAATCATGACTGCGGCAATGGTCAGACTGTTCATCAATTGTCGCGCTACTTGGTCGCTGGACTGCAGCGGCTGATGCTGCCACGAGTGTTGATCCGTTATGGCTGTCCGCAAATCATCCTGCGCATGCCAGTCTTTGATCGTGCGACGGGCCCCGCTGCCGTCCGGGTCGCGGCGGGCCAAAGTTGGTGCCACTGGATTGATATCGAACCGAGGTCCAATCGGATGGGCCGCGCGCGACTTGGCCCCCTTGATCGCTTCAGAACAACGATAGAGTTGCTCCCGCAACGCATAATAGGATGCACCATGTGCCTTGCCGGTCGTGCGGCGATCGATATCGCGCAGCTCATCTTCCAGTTCGACCAAACGCGCATCGAGCCGCTGATAGAGTGCGTCGGCGCGTTCAATCAACGGTTCCAGTTCACTCGCGTACGCAGGCCTTCTGGGACTGACTATTTCCAACGATTGCACGTGGCAACTCAGCTCCGCGGCCCCCGCAGGGTGCGATATTTGAACCAGCGTCGGGCGGTCGATCAGCAGTCCTGAAAGACAATCTCCCAGAGGTCCGATGACTTGACTCTCGAGCGTTCGTCGCACGGCCCGAGCACCCAGCTTCGAATCATAACCCCGCTGAATGATATGCTTGATCGCCGCCTGATTGACATCGACGAATACGTCGCGCCGCTTAAGCCCATCGCGGGTCAATACCTGATCCATCTGCATGGCCACAATCTGTTCCATATCGCGAGGATCGAGATTGCGAAAAGCAACCACTTCATCAATGCGATTAAAAAACTCTGGGCGAAAAAATTGTTGCGCGGCCTTTAGGTAGATCTGCTGCCGCTGCTCATTGCTAGATTCAAAGCCCAACTGGGCATTCTGCTGGCTGGCACCCAAGTTGCTGGTCATGATGATGACCGCTGAACGAAAATCTGCCACGCGGCCGCGAGCGTCGGTCAACCGCCCCTCGCCCAGTACTTGCAGCAAGTAATCGAAAACATCCGGATGCGCTTTCTCAATTTCATCCAACAAGATGACGCAATTCGGCTGGCGGCGGATAGCGGATGTCAGGCGTCCATCGGGCGATTCGAAAGTGCCGACCAATTGTTCAGCCGCATAAGGCGTGGTCACTTCATTCATATCGATACGCACCAGATGCGAATCGTCGGTATACAGTAGGCGCGTCAGCGCTTTGGCCGCTTCGGTCTTGCCCACGCCAGTCGGCCCCAGCAACAGCAGCACGCCCAGTGGTCGATCCAAGGCATGCAAACGCTGCGAGTAGCGGATCACCACGCGACTGAGGGCTTGCAGCGCAGCGGGTTGACCGATCAATTGTCGCGACAGAGATTTCTCAATCCGCTGTTGATCCCCTAAGCGGTCGATCAGCAGATCCGAGCTGGCCCCCATTTGCGCGCTGGCCAACTGCAATACGCTGTCGCCATCGACTACCAGCGACGCATGCTTCGTCAGCGTCTTACACATCTCGATGGCTTTGCCGGGAAAGGCTTGGTCGGGTGCAAAGGTCTCCTGGTGCCGAATTACCAGCGGCACCGTTTCTGGATGGAAGTAACGCTGACTGCGAATTTCAATATCGTAGGCGGCTTCCAGCACAAGTGGCAATGTATCGGCGGCGCTGAAGGCGGGTACATGCACCAAATGAAAGCGATCGGCCAAACTGCGATTGAGGCGGCGCAGCACGGCCAACTGCTCGGATGTGGCCTCTACCAAAATGCGCAGCGGATGCTCGGCCAGAAAACCTCGCAACACGTCCGCCGTGCTAAGACTGCTATCGCGAGTGCGACCAGCGGTGAAGAGACCTACCAAATCGTCAAAATACAAAATGTGGTCTCGTTTGGACGCTTCTCGCAGGATCGACAGCCAACGCTGCTCCCACTGTCCCAAGTACGACATGCCACTGATCAGCCGCTGCGGTGACAGCCACCAGACTTGTGGTTTCTGATCGCGTCGGTGATGGAAGCGGGCCGCCCGCCGCTGCACGCACTCATTGATAATAGCGGTCTTACCCACGGCCGGTGGCCCGACCAACAGGACTCCTTGGCGATCATCGCGTTGCAGCAAGCGGTCCACTTCGTCGACCAGTTCGCGTCGCCCAAAGGCCGGTTGAAAGTCGGCCGCCAACTCATCCAGACAATGCCCCACCTTATGCAGTTCTTCGCTGCCGCTGCTGGCTTCACCGCCGAATAGGGCCGCAAAGATGTCCACCGCCCCCTTCTTGTCTCGCACCGTCGACTCGACCTCCACCTCAAGGGGTTCGACCCACATCTCGGCCACGTCGCCAATATCCTCCAAGAGGCTGTCGTTCCCCTCGGTGATTTGCTGCTGCGCCCACGCGCTATATACCGCACTGGCTCGGAATTCCAGATCTGCCTGAGACTCCAGTTCGAAAGCCACCTCGGGAATCGATGGTGAAAAAGCGATGGTGCGCGTGAAGGCCGGAATGCAAATGATCAGTAGCTTCCAGCGCAGCGTGCGGTCGCGCAAAGCAAGCGTCAACTTAAGCGGCACCGCCTGGGCATCACTATCAAATAGCCAATGGCTCAGTCGCGACGCCTCACCCCCTTCGATCCAAGCATTGATCGACTTGCGCATTTTGTTCCCCAGTTTGCTGAGCGCGATACTCAGCAGCGGGTCGCGGGTAACCATCTGTGGCCCACGCAAGGGGCGACAACTGTAGATGCTGCGCCCCTCTTCTCGCTGGACCGTCACATAGGCACTGAGAGTAAGACGCATCGGATGGAGGAACTCGTCGGTGAAATTTGCTTAGCATCGGATCAAAGTTAACTGTAGCAGATATTGGCAGCTAAAGTCGCCAGACTTTTCTCGATGAGCTTCAAAAAC
>CAKQNH010000670.1 GCA_934255105.1 uncultured Pirellulaceae bacterium | reverse complement strand
GGCTGGCAACATGGTCAATGCAACCGCCAGAAACTACTACCTCACCGTCGCTCGCGAACTCCGCGAAGAGACGAAACCAGAGTGACGCGTAAACTCACGCGATCGCCCAAAATCTGAACACGAATCAATCTTAACTGGGAGCGCGTCGCCACAAAACGTTCAACGACATCGAATTTGCAATAGCGAAGAGCTATGTGCCAAAAAACGAGCACTGACGGTTCGTTCTTCGTAGCGCCGATGTGCACACGCATGGCTACTTCGGCTCATACCGCATGGCCACCGCTCCAGAGCCGAACTCCTGTCGGTTCACAAGCTTCAGGTCGACATACTTCGATAGCCCTGCGAACAATGTCGGCCCATGTCCCGCTAGCCTGGGATGCAACACGAACTCGTACTCATCGATCAGTCCCAGCTCCGCGAGCGCCAACGGCAGTGTCACGCCTCCTACGAACAGCCCCTCGCCCGGTTCCCGCTTGAGCTGCTCGACGGCCGCCCCTAGATCACCGCGCAAGAGTTCCGCGTTCCAATCGACTCGATCCAGAGTGCTCGACACGACGTACTTCTTCGCCGCGTCGATCGTCCGAGCGAAGGGTTCCATCCAGTCGGCCATCCAGTCAGGCCTCACTCCCGATGCTGAGGGACGCCACGCTGCTTCCATCATTTCGTAGGTAACCCGACCGAAGAGCAGCGCATCAGCCTGCGCAAGACTCTCGGCCCAATAGCGATGCATTTCGTCGTCGGCCAAACCCGCACGATGATCGCAGCACCCATCCAAGGTGACGTTAATAGAATACCGAAGGGGTCGCATTTTGTAGATATACCTTTTACCGTAGGGCTGTACGTGAAAGACAACTTCGCAGTGGCTACCACCCGCTTAACTGGAGGCCCCAGAAACAGACGCAGCGGTTATACACTCGTCGAATGAGGCGACGTGAAGTCGACCACCGCATCAAATTCTTCCAGCAGAGTATTCTGTGTTCAGCGAAAGATCGAGATGTGAAAACGATCCTCTCACCCATGCGGGAGGTTCAACTGCCACGATACGCCATACCGGTCGGAGACCCAAGCAAACTTCCGGCTGAACCCATAATCGCCCAGCGGCATCATGACACCGCCGTCCTGTGACAGCTTGGCGAATAGCGTGCCAATCTCATCCTCGTCCGCGCAGTCCACGAACATCGACATGGAAGGCGTAAACGTGAAAGCATGCTTCGCCGGGCTGTCGATGCAGATGACGGGCTGGCCAGCAAGTGTGAAATCGGCGCGCATCACGGTTCCTTCCGCCCCCGCTTCGCCAGCGCCATAGCGAACGATTTTGTCGATGCGCGAATCCGCGAAGAGCGACACATAAAACCGCATCGCCTCTTCGGCTCTTCCTTCGAACATCAGAAATGGTGTAATTTTAGTCTTCATGAATTACCTAGAGCCATTCGAATAAAATTGGGCGGCTCAGACCGGTGACCTTGGCTGACTAGTAACAACCACTGTCACGTTACGCCAACTCCGAGCCCAAAGGACATTCCAACATGAAAATTCTCGCATTGGACCTCGGCAAGTTCAAGACGATGCGCTGTTTTCAGGTGCAGCTCAACCCGCTGACACCATAACCGTTTGCTCAGGCAGCCCTATTGTCTATTATTCGACAGGCGCTTCGGTACGCGTCCACTGCGCCACGGGGCGACCATCGCGATCCCACCATGATCCTGGTTTGTCCTGCGGCCAGCCTGCAGGCGAATCCTCCCACGTCTCCTGCCGACCGTACGCGGTCAGGTCGAGCAACTGGAGCGTAGGTAGCATCGCCTCGACGCCGCGCCACTTCGTTTCATACGTTTGGAACACTTTGTCACCGTCCCGCAGATAACAACGCAGGTCACCACCATCGCGAGTGGCCATGAGGTCTCCCGCTTCGCTGGTCGAGTACCACTGCGCGGGCCAGCCCATAAAATCCCGATAGGCGACAATCTCATCCAGCGGGCCACTGCTAAAAACAGCGTAGTTGACGTCTCGCTCGGCCAAATAGGCGAGCGCAGCGGAGTTCATCGCTACCTGACTGTGCGTGCAACCACCACACTGCTTGTGATGAGGCGCGCCGACTTTCCACATGAAGTGGTAGACAATCAACGTCCGCCGGCCTTCAAATACATCGCGCAATGGAACTTTGCCCTTTGATCCTATGACATTGATGAGCGGCATCTGAGTCATCGGCAAACGGCGCCGAGCGGCAGCCAGTTCGTCGCCAGCCCGCGTATGCTTTTTCTCGCGATCGAGCAGTTCGTTGCGCGCGAGCTCCCACTCAGACCGGCTTACGGTTTCTGGGGTTGTCGGCTTAGTCATTGGAAACTCCGTTGTGTAGAATTGGTCTAATGCCATTGTTTCGGATAACTCTGGTTGTCATCGGCAGGTCAGGCACCGCTGGGCATCTCATGTTCGACTAGGGTAGCAAGCTGTTTGAGCGACTCCTGCCAGCCGAGGTAACACATTTCTACCGGCATGGCTGCCGGCAGCCCTTCGTGCAAGAACTGCGATACGACCAACCTCATCCGCGAATTGCAGCCTCGATGGCTGCAACGTCGATCTTTTTCATCTTCATCATCGCATCGAATGCGCGTTTGCCGGCGGCGTGGTCTGAGCCAGTGAATGCTTTCGTCAGGACGGTTGGCGTGATCTGCCAGTTCACTCCCCAGCGGTCCTTGCACCAGCCGCACTGGCTCTCCTCACCTCCCCCTGCAACGATGGCATTCCAGTAACGGTCTGTTTCAGCTTGATCTTCTGTTGCAACTTGAAACGAGAACGCCCAGTTGTGCTCGACGCCCGGCCCGCCATTGAGCCCGATGCAGGGAATGCCCATCACCGTGAACTCGACGGTCAACACGTCCCCTTCCTTGCTCGATGGGTTATCGCTCGGTGCACGATGCACAGCCCCGAGCGTGGAATCCGGAAACGTCTCGGCGTAAAACCTAGCCGCCGCTTCGGCATCGCGATCGTACCAGAGACAAATCGTGTTTTTGGCTGGCTTCATCTAAATCTTTCTCCATTGCGTGAAAGTGCGAAATATAGCCCAAACAAACTGCATAGCTTCTCCCCCTGACGCTCCAATTGGTCGCATTTAATCCGAGCGTGCTCGCACGTAACACCCAGTAATCGAACGACGGACGTCCAAATCGACACCCATTCGAAAAGAATTGCTAGACCACTGAATTGCGTGTCGGTAAAGTACGCGAGAGTAAAGCTCTTTGCAGATTCCGTGGGATAAGCTTCTAGCTTGTCGACCACGACCACGGCCCGTGGGATAAGCTTCTAGCTTGTCGATCACGATCACGACCCGTGGGATAAGCTTCTAGCTTGTCGATCACGATCACGACCCGTGGGATAAGCTTCTAGCTTGTCGACCACGACCACGACCCGTGGGATAAGCTTCTAGCTTGTCGACCAC
>CAKQNH010000669.1 GCA_934255105.1 uncultured Pirellulaceae bacterium | reverse complement strand
GTCCGTGGCATACCGTACTGAAATGTGGCTTCGCCTTCGTTAAGCGAAAGATCCTTGACGGAGAACACGATGGCCACTTCGCGACAAGGTGCCAAATCGGTAATGACTTGGCCCTGGTAGACCTGGGCGTATCCCGGCTTGAGGTCGACATCTATATCGCGCCATTGCGATTCGTGGTCGGAACGAATGCGCAGCACGGCAGTGTTGGCATCCAGGTTTTGGTCGACTACTCGCACATCGACGATCAACTGTCCCTGCTCGTTTACATCTGCGCGAATTTCTGCATGTGGTTTGGTGGTATCCACCAACACTCGCAATGGCGGACCGGAGTTGGGAAAGCTCGTCCCGGCAGCATCGATCGTCGCTACTTTGAAAAGATAGACACCCTCTGCCGCGGCGCGGAATTGGAACCACTTCTTCTCGGCTGGTACACTGCCGAAGGATTGCCAGTTAACGCCATCGTCGGCCGAGACCCACAGTTGAACTTGCAGCGCTTCTCCAACGCGGCCATCCACATTGAACGGGATCTTGAACTGGGCCGTTTGCACGTACGCTAATTGCCCCAGACGATCTTGGGCAGCGTCCTGGACAGTATCTTGAGCAGTATCTTGAGCTGGCGCTGTACCAATTCCAACGTGGGCAGCCGCCAGCAATGACAAACTGATCGCTGAGCCTTTCACCATGGAATTCCAGCGGCGGACGAGCAGGTTGTGCTTTCTTGCGTATTTCGACACGTTAAACAAACTCCATCGGCGCTTCGATCCGCTAGAAATGTAGCTGGTCCTGCCAGTTAGGTCGGTCGCAGAGATCAGCCTACATAAGTAAAATATGTCGATACGCCCAAGAAGGGGACACCACGCCACTTTCTTTCTATTGACAGCATTGCGAGTTTCATGGCCGATTTCAGTTCGTTCAGCACCGTTTACGATTTCGACGTAATCGTCGTGGGGGCAGGACATGCCGGGACCGAAGCCGCTGCTGCTGCTGCGCGACTGGGCGCACGCGTGGCACTCTTGACCGGTAATCTAGACACGGTGGGGCAGATGAGCTGCAATCCGGCGATCGGTGGTGTTGCCAAGGGCCAGATCGTGCGCGAGATTGACGCTCTGGGTGGGCTGATGGGACAGGTCATCGACCGCACCGGCATACAATTTCGCTTGCTCAATCGGCGCAAGGGTCCGGCCATGCATAGTCCCCGGGCGCAGGCTGACAAAAAGGCTTACCAGCACGAAGTTAAGCGGTTGGTCGAATCGACACCTGGCATCAGCCTGATCCAGGAGCTGGTCGAGGACTTACTTGTCGAGACTGCGCCGGCCGAGACTACTGACACGGAAAACCCCGATCCGAGCGCGAGCCTGCCAAGGCAACGGGTGCTGGGAGTCATCGTCCGCGGTGGTGCTTGCTATCGCGCCGCTGCAGTTGTGCTGACCACAGGTACATTCCTGCAAGCCATCATGCATACGGGTGAAGCCAAGACGGCAGGGGGTAGGGCAGGGGAGGGGACCTCGCAAGGTATCAGCGGCGCGCTTTCGCGGCTGGGCATTCAACTAGCGCGCTTCAAGACCGGCACCCCGCCGCGACTGAACGCCCAGACAATCGACTTTGCCGCTACCGAAATACAGCCGGGAGATGACGATCCGCAGCCTTTCTCCTACCTGACGCCTGCCATTACCACGCCGCAAACTCCGTGCTACATCACCTACACCAATGCGGCTGTCCACGACCTGATCCGAGATAACTTGCATCGCGCTCCGATGTACAGCGGACAAATCGACTCGACTGGTCCGCGCTATTGTCCGTCGATCGAAGACAAAGTCGTCCGCTTTGCCGACAAGGATCGACACCAGCTTTTTCTCGAGCCGGAAGGCATGCATACTTCCGAGGTCTATGTCAACGGCATCTCGACCAGCTTGCCACGCGATGTCCAAGACGCGATGCTCAAGCTGGTGCCTGGGCTTGAGCGAGCTCAGATCATGCGCTACGGCTATGCGGTCGAGTACGACTATAGCCCACCAGATCAACTGCTCCCCAGCCTTGAGACCAAAGCTGTCGCCGGGTTGTTCTTAGCCGGGCAGATCAATGGTACCACGGGTTATGAGGAAGCGGCCAGCCAAGGTTTACTAGCGGGCGCTAACGCCTGCTTAATGCTCCAGGGAAAACAACCGCTGGTGCTGTCGCGCGATGCGGCCTACATGGGCGTGCTGATCGACGATCTGGTAACGCGCGGAGTCGACGAACCCTACCGCATGTTTACCAGCCGCGCCGAATACCGACTGCTGCTGCGTCAAGACAACGCCGACCGCAGGCTCACGCGCTTGGGGCACGATATCGGGCTGGTCGATAATCAGCGGCTGCAAGTTCTGGAAGCGAAGGAAACTGCTATCGCCGCAGCCAAAGTGCAATTGGATGCTGCCCGCATCGAACAGGTCAGTGGCACTAAATATCTGCGCCGTACCGAAGTCACTTGGGACGAGATGTGCGCGCACGTCCCCGCCTTGCAGCAGTATTCGGCCGAAGTGGCTGACCAAGTTCTATGGGACACCCGCTACGAAGGCTACATTCAACGGCAGCACATTCAAGTCGCCCGCCAGCAACGCATGTCAGAGAAGCGCATCCCGGTAAGTTTCGATTACGAACGCATCGGCGGTCTGCGGAGCGAGGCCAAACAAAAACTTACTAAGATCCGCCCGGTTAGTCTGGACCAAGCCAGTCGTATCAGCGGCATTACCCCTGCCGACATTGGGCTCCTACTGGCTCACTTAGAGAGCCCACGCCTGAGCCGACCGTAGTTGCATGTCTACGCTATCTCATTGCGCGGCTGAAAGACTGGCCCCCGCTACAGGAGAATCTCATGATCGAATCGCCGCTACTAGTAAATACGCTCGGTTACATCGCTGGTAAGTGGTGCGAGGCGGACTCAGGCAAGACCCAGACGGTAGTCAATCCGGCTACTGGTAAGGTGATTGCTGCGGTTCCAAGCATGGGGCAAGAGGAAGCTCGGCGAGCTATCGAAGCGGCCGCGCAGTCACTCGCTCAGCCGGCATCGATTGCACAACGCTCTGCTTGGCTGCGGCAGATCGCCGAGTTGATCCAGCAGCATCGCAAGGAGCTGGGACGTATTATTACGCATGAACACGGCAAGCCGTGGGAAGAAGCTCAGGGGGAAGCCGATTACGCTGCCAGCTTCTTCCACTTTTACTCGCAGAACGTCCAGCATCTTGGACCGAAGCAGTTGTCCGAACGGCCTCACGGTTATACATGGACTGTGTTTCATCGGCCGGCGGGAGTTGCCGCGCTAATCACACCTTGGAATTTCCCCCTAGCCATGCTGGCCAAAAAATTCTCGGCTGCTCTGGCGGCGGGGTGCGGGTGCGTGATCAAGCCTTCCTCGAAAACTCCTCTAACGCTGATCGCCCTGTTCACGCTGCTGGAA
>CAKQNH010000668.1 GCA_934255105.1 uncultured Pirellulaceae bacterium | reverse complement strand
TGCGACAGTCTCGGATTGCCTCGCCCCACCCCCCCCACCGAATACCCAGCGGTCGAGTGCAACTCGACCACGCGTCGATTGGTGCCTAGCACCCTAGATGTCAAACTCGGTTCAACGGCCCCTCTGGTCAGCCTGTGGGAGCTAAACAACTCTCAGGTCAGCGCTTTACAGGCAGCCTTGAATGAATGTTTCGTAGCGCGAGAGGAATAACTGTCGTAGCGGAACTCGCAGACTTTGGACTGAATCACTGGTAGCCGAAGTCGCCAGTTATGCATGGCACAATATATCCATCACCATCCAAATCCCAGCTAACCGTTCAAATCCAACACTTCACCTTACTGAGACAAGCGAGAGCCGTGTGAGCCAACCCCTTCCCAGTCTTGCACAACGCGTCCTTGATGCGACCGTTGCCGTCTTCGGAGAAACGCCATTGACGGCGGCCGTACACGAGGCGTGCAAGCTGTACGCGCATGACCTGTCAAACATCCAAGCGGGGCGCGGCATCAGCGGATTGTTGATCGCGATTGTGGGGACCAAGGGACAAGGCAAAACCTGGGTCGCCCGCCAGTTCGTGCGCGATGAACGACTGCGCAGTATGCTGCTCAGTGGCGATCTGCGCCAAGATGCGACTACCCGCCTAGTGTGGATCGGCCCTCAACCCCCTCATGATCTCGATCCGACCAGCGAAATCTATCATCATTGCTCGGCGGATCAATTGGCTGCGATCGGCCAACCCTATGTATTGTTGGATACTCCAGGACTGACCGATGCCGATGCGACTGCCGCGAAACTGGCCGAGCAAGCCCTCTCCCTGGCACCCCTGAAGCTGCTGATCATCGCCCGCGATCAATTGCGGGCCGCGGCAAATTTGACTGTCGCTCATCAGATCGACGGGGCAGCCTGCGTGCCCGTCATCACGTCGGTGGAGCCAGAGGAGCTCAGGCAAGGAGCTGAGGCCGATCGGCTGGCGCAAGACCTGCGCGAGCTGCGTGGACAATTGGAAGCGATGGCCCCCTATTCCCGCATGGTGCCGGAGCTATTGATTCCCGACTTCGATATCACGGGCGACGAAGCCGCAGCCGGAGAGGTACTGCTACATGGCCTGCTCGATCGCTTCAACGATCTGGGCATTGCGCAGGGACGCCTGGGAAACGCACAAGAGCAGCGAACCGTGGCGGCTACGGAACGTCTGAAGTCACAGGTATCCAAGCTGATACAGGCTGAACTGCCGCACTTGCATCAAGCCGTGGAGCAGTTGCATCGCGAGGCACGCCAATTACCCGAGCGCGTGCTGGATTCGCTGCTGGGCAGTACGTCGGTATTGTCCACCGGTGTACGGATGCGCTTGCGGGCTCGGCTGGTCGGCGATACGTCGCTGATCTGGTTCCCCTACCGCACCATGATGTCCACCCTGCATTTAACTCAGGGGGCTTGGGATCGTGTGGTGCTAGCGATGGCCGGGAGTGTCCCAAGCCTGTTTGGTGCGCTCGCGTCTTGGGCCAGAAATGTGCGGCAGAACCGCGAGTTCAATTTGGAGATGCAAGATGGCATTCGCCGCCGCACCCAACAGCAGCTCGAAGAACGCCTGCGACCGCTGTGCGAGCGATTCCACCGCACGGTGCTGAAATTGCGTCCGCATGACGAGCGTGGCCGCCATAGCATCGAGGCGACGGGCATGCGGTTGACGGGTATAGAAGAGTTGCAGAACCGGTCGCAGGACATCTTCGATACGGCCATCGAGCGCCACGCCACCTCAGGCTGGTTGGTTCAGTCATGGGCCTTGTTAGGCGTGGTGCTGTTCTGGACGTTGATGGCTGGACCGTTTGTGCTGATCTACCGCGAGTATTTTCACGTCTCGTTTCAGGTGCTTAGCGGCACACAGGCGATACGCTTAGAGGACTTCCCACACCCCACTCCCAGTCTTTTGCTGACCAGCCTGCTGCTATCATTGCTGCCGTTAGCGATCTATTGCATGGTGGTCCTCACGCTCTCACTGAGTCGGCGCAAGGTCGATCATGTGACGCGGTTGGTCACCGCAGAACACCAGCGGGCTATTAGCGAGTTGAAAGACGAGCGAGTGATTCGCCTTGAGTACGACGACCCGCTGTTAGAGCAAGCTGAGTTTTTGCTGACGTTGAACGACTAAAAGCTCATTGAGGTCGCATCGAGCGCGAAGTCGGCAGTCGCATCGACTGGATAGAATAAAGTGGCTACGGTCCGAGCGACGATGGCCAAGTAGCGTGCGCGGAATTTCGCTTCCGTAATGTCGGTGACGGTCGGCCCGCCCATTTTCGGGAACACAAACTCGGGGATGTTCTTCTGATACAGAATCTTGCCTCCGCCGGGAATGTCGTAGACCGTTACCGAAATATCCGATTTGCCTTGGTATAGCGTGGCACCATTCTTGACCGATAGATTGACTACTTCAACAGCCACCACTCGATCCGCTTTGACGCCCTGGCCAATCTCTAAATAGTCGGCCCCTTCGCTGCTGTGCGAATCGATCCAACGTTCGACTTCCGAGGCGCGCACGACGTCAATTTTCTTGATATTGGCATTGAAGCCCGCATGGATGTAATTGGTCAACATGGCGCTGTTGGCATCGGCGGCTAGACCTCCGTCGGTCAGACAAACCACCGCCACGCGCTTCTCTTTAAGCCCATCGTAGTCGGCCGGCCGATTGTTGCCGGTGACGGCGTGGATCAAGTTCGCCGCCATATTGACGCAACCTCCGCAAGCCACAACGCTGGCGACTAACAGGAAGGCTAGAAAGGTCGACCGAGTCTGCTGGATCATGATAATTTTGGCTTTAGACTAATGCAAGACATTGAGCGCAGGCGGGGAGTGCATAAATTGGACGTGGACGATTACTGGAACAGTCGCCAGCCCCACTGCGCAACGGCAACAACCAGCGCGAACCAAAGTAACAGGCCGAGCATCAACCACGTGCGATTGCCAGGTAAGGCTTTGTTAGCCAATAACCAATAACAGCTTGCCGGGACGAACGCCAGAGCGATTAGGGCCAGTATCCATCCCCCAGCATTGGCCCGAGCTGCTAGCACCCACTGGCCGCGCGTGGTCCAGGCCCAAGAGGTGGTCATGCCACACACCGGGCAGGCCGCATCCCACAGCGTCCAAGATGGACAGGCCGGCAATCCCAGTTGCTGATGGGTCCCATAGCCGCGCTCGGCAGGTGTCAATCCACGGGCTGCTACAAGTAGCGCCAGCACAATAAGCATTGCCACAGCTAACAGGCTGCGTTGGGTGGGATAAGCTTCCAGCTTGTCATCTCCTTCGTGGGATAAGCTTCCAGCTTGTCAGCTCCCTCGTGGGATAAGCTTCCAGCTTGTCAGCTCCCTCGTGGGATAAGCTTCCAGCTTGTCAGCTCTCTCGTGGGATAAGCTTCCAGCTTGTCAGCTCTCTCGTGGGATAAG
>CAKQNH010000667.1 GCA_934255105.1 uncultured Pirellulaceae bacterium | reverse complement strand
CCCAAACCGTGTACACCGCAGACGGCGTGGCTTTCACTTCGAAGCCAAGACAGTCACGACTGTCGATTTGCCTTGCGCCAAGATTTTTGTCGGGCTTGTCTCCATGAGACTTCAGTTGTTCCAGCCACTTGATTTGCCGGTTTGAAACACTCGGAATATCCGCCAACGGCTCGTGGACTGTTGCTGATCTATTTGTTGAGCTGAACGATACCCGAATTTGTCCGCTCGAATCGTGAATAGTGGTCACGTCGAACATAGATCTACGTTCACGTCCATCGTCGGCCACCACGACCTCAACTTCCACAGGTTTTTCCTGGGTCGTCAGGAAGACAAATTCCTTGTATCGAAATGCACCAGCATTTCTCAGCTTTTCAATCGCTTGCGCGAAAACGGTAGACGAAGACGAGAGCATCATTGTTACACCGAAAACCAGGAGGACACATGCTGCCAACGAAGCAACTTTTATCCACGGACGCGCCAAGTAAGCGGTGCGAGTCACTGGTCGTATGTTTCGCTCCGATTGATTCTCCAATGTCAGCGCTTGCGATTTGACGCGTTCGATGGCGTCTGCT
This sequence comes from uncultured Pirellulaceae bacterium, assembly GCA_934255105.1. Lineage (GTDB taxonomy): Bacteria > Planctomycetota > Planctomycetia > Pirellulales > Pirellulaceae > Aureliella. The sequence continues at coordinate 2,866 of CAKQNH010000667.1, read as the reverse complement.
GGAACTGGTTCGCTGAGCACAGCCCAGACTGCCGATTCAAGTTGCGGTTCAATGTCATCGTAGTTCGTTTCGATTGTTGAGTGTTTGTCGTTCATGTTATTGGACCCCGTTAAAGGACTTGAGTTGTTCTTGCAATCGCTGTCGCGCCTTGTAGAGCGCTGTTGAAACTGCTTCGACTGAAATCGTTAGGATTGCCGCCACTTCGTTGCGATCAAGCTGCTCGAAGTGACTCAATGCAAAGACGGCGGCTTGCTGTTCGGGTAATTGTGCGGCTGCATTACGCAACCACGCAGCAAGTTCGGCACCGACCACGTGATGATATGGCTCTAGATTTGAGACACATTGTTCCTCGTGTATCTCGGCGTTCGTTCTTCGCCGACGTAGCATGTCGATAGCTCGTGTCGTCGCCAGACGGGCGAAGAGTCCGGACCAACTCTGAATCGGACCAGTCTCCTGAACGCGTTTGACATCGATAAACACCATTTGCGAGACATCTTCAGCATCGTGGACCGAACCAAGAATCCGGTATGCAATGCGAAACACGCGTTCCGCATGACGCTCCACAATCTTTGGCCAATCAGGTGGATGTTCTTCAGCCATGCCAAATCCTCGTTTGGTGGTAATGTGTCGGACTATAAAAAAGTCGCACCAAACCGCCTGAGATAACCCTGAAGCAATTGAAATATTCCGAAAATGGGAGTGTGAGGCTCTCCCCTTTCTCGCACAAAGCGTATCTGTCGCAAAGGCAGCCTTCAACGTCGATACGAAACGCCTGCCTTTTGTTCGAACCTTGGGATTCTGACCGGGTCTTTAATCGCAATCAAGAAACAAATGAATGAATAAGGGGAAGCGGATCAAGGTAAGCGTTCAGGAGAGGCATGTTGAACTGGGGCAGGCGGGGGGGCCAGTTGGTTCTGGTCTCTCGGGGCGGATGTGTCAGGCATGGCTGCGTAGCTGCCTTCGTTCTTGAAACCGTCGATGGGGCAGCAGGTTGCGGGTAATATCGAGGCTATCTCATTTTACAGCCAGCAGGCGGCGACGGGCGGCATCGAGCTGCTTACGTCAGCTTTGTCTCGTCGCTCCTGGACGCGGTACACGCGCACCGCTTCGGGATGGCTCAGCTTCCACTGGTCTGGTAACAGCTTTTTATAGTCCGTCTCGCCAGCTAGTAGTTGGTCGAGCACGTCCTTGAGATAGGCCCAAACATCCAGGTCATGGCGCTTTGCGCTGCTGACCAGAGACATCATCATCGCGCTCTGCTCACCCGCCTCCACGTTGCCTACGAAGAGCCAAGCCTTTGCGTGACTTACGAGGGCGTGGCTTGGGACGCTCCTTATCGCGTTCCAGCAAGGCGGCCGCTTCAGCTTGTGCTTCCGCTTGCGCGGCTTCCAACTCAGCCTGATTCTCAAACGGCAAGTAGGCTTGCTCAGAACCACTGAGGATGCGTCGCTCGCTGCGATTACCCTTGAGCAAGTGTGCCAGTAGTTTCTGTAGCTTGGCTTGCTCTAGCATGAGTTCTGCGAGCTGGCGTTCAAGCGCGCTGACCTTGGCTTGCTCTAGCTTGAGCTCTGCGATCTGACGCTCAAGCTCAACGATCTTGCCCTGTTGCTGTGCGATGACAGCTCCAGCCTGTGGCACGCTCGCACCGACCGTTAACGCATCGACTTGCGACATCAAGTCAATGATGCGTGCTTGGCAGGCTTCGATGTCGTTAGGAATGTCGGGTGCGTTTTGCATGCTGGTACTATAGCGCGATGCACTAAATGCGCAAGCCCCATTCAGTGTCACGAGCACAAAATTTAGCAACATTTTTGGGCTGTGTATCACGAACTGTTTTTATCTCCATCGGAGTGATCGGCGACAGCGCTAGAGGTTAAAGTCTTTGTCTGCACTTGGTAGCGCTTGCGGCGTTTGACGCTCGACAGTTCAATGCCCGAGAGCAGCAGTTCCACCTCAGTGCGATCCATCAATAGTGACACTTGATCGGCTGCCATGAGTGGTCGCTGATAGGTGCCTGCTTCGAGTCGCTTCATGAAGATCGCCATACCGTCGCCGTCCCACCAAAGGATCTTGATGCGATCTCGTCGCTTGTTGAGAAACAAGAACGTATCGCCTTGGAGGATGTCGCGTCTGAACTCGCTTTGAACGATACCCATTAGTCCGTCGAATGAGCGCCGCATGTCGACATCTTTGGCGTACAGAAAGAGCTGCGCGCCGAAGTTGGCGCGCACGGGTGAAAGTGGCAGCATCAATTGGCCTAACACTAAGATCGCAGAATGACTGGGTGGAATGCGCTGGCAGACGATTGTGGCTGGTCGTCTGAGCCGCAACTCAGCGCCGTCTGGATCACAGCTCGAATCGTCTCCAGCATGTGACCTGGCACACTCACACAAGCTCGGCTACCAAGCTGAATCTGGACCATCGCTACGACGACATCGCCACTGGCCCGGTCCTCTCTCACTACAGGTGCCGCAGGCGGTGGTGCCTGCTTCCTACTTCCGGCGCTAGCAGTCTGATTGTCAGATCCAGCCAGCTTCCGACGCCAGTAATAAAAATGATGTACAACGAGTTTCTCTCGCTGGCAGTACTTACTCACAGATAGTCCGCTGGTGACCTGTTGCTGTACGCGGCGAGCCCAAAGTTCCAATTTCCGCTGATCAGTCCGAAGCATTGCTATGCCTGTCGCTCGAGGTTTGCAAATGGCAACCGCACCTCGGCTGCCCAACAAACCTACCCGACAAATTGCGCCCGCGCCGACCGACTCCCACATGGTAGCCATGAGCGCTTACCCACCAAGAACACCAACCAGCAGAGATTTTTTTCGTGTCCTTCGTGTGTTTCGTGGTTAATACAACTCCCAATCCTC
>CAKQNH010000666.1 GCA_934255105.1 uncultured Pirellulaceae bacterium | reverse complement strand
TGAAGCTGGTCTGTATGTCACGCTTACGGAAACTAAACAGTAACTCGAGGGCGTCGCGGAGTCCCACGGTTGGAATCTCGATGGCATTGATATCTACGAGCTGGTCGATACCGCTGCCAACGAAGATCCAAGATTGCAGTACACGATGTTTGAGCCGGCCGAGATCGAGCTTGGCACCACGGTCGACGGTGTGCGTGAACGCGTGAAGGAGTTGCAGCCTAAACGGGTGGTTTTTGATTCGCTGTCGGAAATGCGCTTGCTCTCCCAAGGTTCGCTGCGCTACAGGCGGCAAATCCTGGCGCTTAAGCAGTTCTTCTTCGGACGCGGTTGCACGGTGTTGCTGCTGGATGATTACTCGGGGAGCGCCGATCAACACCTACAGAGCATCGCTCACGGCGTCATCAGATTGGAGCACCTGCTGTCCGATTACGGAGGCGAGCGACGACGTCTGCGGGTCTTGAAACTGCGTGGCAGCAGTTTTGTCGGCGGCGCGCACGACATGCGACTGGTGCGAGGAGGGTTGAAAATCTATCCGCGCGAAGCAACTGAGCAGAATCCTGGCGTTATCAAAACGCATATGGTCGATAGTGGCAATCTAGCTTTTGACGAGCTGCTCGGTGGCGGACTCAACGCGGGGACCAGTGCGCTGCTGCTTGGGCCGGCCGGTGTTGGCAAATCGTCGATGGCGTTGCAGTTCGCCATTACTGCGGCCAATCGAGGTGAACGGGCGATCCTATTTCAATTTGAGGAAAGCGAGCAATCTCTATTCGTTCGAGCTGAAGGTCTGGGCTTCGATCTGCGTGGCCACGTCGACAGCGGGATGATCGAGATCATCAACTTGATTCCTGGGGAGATTACGCCCAGCGAATTTGCGTGTTTGGTTCGGCGATCGGTGGAAAACGACGAGCAAGGTCGATGCGTGAGCATCGTTGCGATTGACAGCCTCAACGGCTATCTCAATGCGATGCCACATGAAAAATTCTTAATCATTCAACTTTACGAATTGCTGCAATATCTGAACAAGCGGAGCATTCTGACGTTGGTCGTGGTGGCTCAGCACGGCATGCTCGGCCAAGCCATGGGCAGTCCAGTCGACACGAGCTATCTGGCCGATTCGGTCGTCTTGTTTCGTTACTTTGAAGCCAGCGGCGAAATTCGGCAAGCGATCTCCGTCGTTAAGAAACGTACCGGCCGCCACGAACGATCCATTCGAGAGTTTAAGCTCAGCGGTCGCGGTATCGAGATCGGACCACCGCTGACCCAGTTCCGTGGCATCCTGACCGGCGTGCCGAGTTTCGTCGGAGAACAGGGCGCGTTGATTACCAAGGATGGCAAGCAAGTCTGATGAACTCGATCCCAAGTTCGCATGCGGGCACTGAAGATAGCAAGCTGGCCGCCGTCGATGATTCGCTCAATCAGCGTGTCGTGGCACTGACTCCGACGCCCCAAGACTCGCGGTTGTGCCGTCAAGTCCTGGAGCAAAACGGTGTTGCCATTTGCTGCTGCGATACGGTAGCCGATTTCGCGGAAGCGATTGCCGCTGGTGCTGGGATCGCACTCATCGCTCAGGAGCATTTGAGCGATGCGGCGATCGCTCGCTTAAAGCAAACGCTTTTGCGTCAACCGAAGTGGTCCGAATTGCCCATCTTGGTACTGCTGCCCACAGGTGAGATCAGCTCGGCGACGCTGCAGCGGATTCTATCTATCGGTCACGTTACGCTCATCAACCGACCGCTTCGAATTGCCATCTTTACCAGCACCGTGTTAGCCAAGCTGCGTGATCGGCAGCGACAATTTGAGGTCCGCGATCTATTGCTTGAAAAAGACCTCGCCCAACAAACTCTGAAGCAGTCCAGCGAAACTTTCCGGCGCTTGGTCGAGGACAGCCCGCAAGGTTTGTACGTCGTCGACTCGCAGATGCGCATGCGTTATGCGAGTGGAGGAGCGCGGAAGGCTTTTACCAATGTCGATCCGTTGATTGGCTGTACGCTGGAGGAGTCGCTGAGGGCGATTTGGTCCGTCGCCGTAGCCGATGAAGTCGTCGCGCACTTTCGCCATACACTGGAAACGGGCGAAACGTACACGTCACCGCCCTTCATCCATCGACGTGTCGACAGGGATGCCACCGAAGCCTACGAATGGTCGATCGAACGCATCGTGTTGCCCGGTGGCGGTTACGGAGTCGTCTGTTATTTCTACGACAATACCCAGCGTCAGATTTCGGTCGATATTCTGCGTCAGAGCGAGCAGTATTTTCGCGAGATCGCAGATGCCTCGCCGGCAATGCTGTGGGTCACCGATGAAAACCACATGTGTACGTTTCTCTCCAAGAGCTGGTATGTGACCACCGGGCAAACTGAAGCCGAGGGTATGGGATTCGGCTGGACGACGGCAGCGCATGTGGACGATCAACTGCGAGCTGCTCATGAGTTCTTGACAGCCTCGCGTTTGCAGCAACCGTTTTATAGCGAGTTCCGACTGCGGATGGCCGATGGGAGCTTCCGTTGGGCAGTAGATGTCGGACGTGCGCGCCACGATAGCGACGGAGTCTTTCTGGGGTATACCGGCTACGTGATAGACGTCCACGATCGAAAGGCATTCGAAGAGTCGCTTGAGCGGGCCAGGCACACAGCCGAAAACGCCAACCGCTCGCGGGGTGAGTTCTTGGCGAACATGTCGCACGAGATCCGAACACCGATGGCAGCGATCCTGGGTCACGCGGATATTTTGAAAGAGCACATCCGAGATCCCGATAACTTGCAAATCGTCGAAACGATCCGCCGCAACGGCGACTTTCTACTCAATATCATCAACGACATCTTGGACTTGTCCAAGATCGACGCGGGCAAGATGGAGGTCGACAAAGGGAAAGTCCGACCCGATGGCTTGCTAGCCGAAGTTCGATCATTGATGGACGTGCGAGCTGCGGAGAAACGGATTCCGCTGCGGATTGCGTTCGAAAGTCCAGTTCCCGAGTGGATTGAAACGGATGCAGTCCGTTTGCGACAGATTCTGCTCAATCTTGTCGGCAACGCCATCAAGTTCACGGACCGAGGCGAAGTGAAGGTCGTTTGTCGATATGACGTCATTGGCGGAAACGATGTTAGCGATAGTCGTCCAGGCTTTCGTCCAGGAAAAAGACAAAATTCGATCGAGCAGTGCTACGCAGGCCAGCTAATCGTTCGTATCACCGACACCGGCATTGGCATTAAGCCAGCAGACCAGCGATCCTTGTTTCAGCCGTTTGTGCAAGCCGATAACACATCGACCCGTTCGTTCGGTGGCACTGGACTTGGGCTAGCGATCTGCCGTCGCTTGGCTCAGGCACTCGGCGGAGACATTTCGCTGGAGAGTGAATACGGAAAAGGGAGCACGTTCACGCTGACCATCGACGCGCTAGCCAAAGGGCCGTTGGTCGAGCCGAATTTATCGCTGGATGTTACGGC
>CAKQNH010000665.1 GCA_934255105.1 uncultured Pirellulaceae bacterium | reverse complement strand
ATTGTTTGGCGAGGGGAATAGCATTGGCCCAGCTCTGGATGCATATGAGCGAGGCAATCCACGCTTCTGGCTGATGGCAATCGTTGAACCGAGTGCGGAGATTCGCGAAGGCTTCCAATCGTACGCAGCACTAACCGACGACGGCCGGCTAGTAACTGGCATGTTGGCTGAGCAGACTGCACACGCCGTAACCCTGCGTGGGGCTGACAATCAAACCACGACCATCGCGACCAGCCAGATTGAAGAGTTGCGTGCGCTTAAGACATCGCTGATGCCCGAGGATACTCTCAAAGAATTGAGCGATCAACAGATCCGTGATCTGTTTGCATATCTACGACAGGGCGCCAGTGTAATGCAAAAAGTAAAGCCGTGAAACTGAATGTGCGTAGAGCCCAGCGTGGTCGAGGCCGCCGTAGAGCGCTAAGCTCGTTAACGCACAGCGCGCGGGCGCGGGACGTCTTGAGAGGAACCCGAGTCACTACCGGTGCGATAGACTAGCCATTAGTTATTTGTCATTCGTCATTTGCTATCGGGGACTGGCTCCTTGAGAGCATGCCGAGATTTACAGCGAGATAATTTGCATAAGTCCACCATCTTGTAGGGCAACTAGCGATATTCAGAACCACGCCCCCACAATGTCTGCATGACTAATGACTAATTGTTCTTTACTGCCACAGCGAGTTGCGAGCGTGCAAGGTGCGAGTGTGCTATTGGCGTGAGGCGGGGGTGAGTGCCAGCTTGAGCATTTCCGCACCACGCTGGACTTTCACCGATGTCTCTTGGCCAACCTTCAAGGCTTCGATGGCATAGGTGTAATCGTAGATGTTCTCAATCTTGCGCCCGGCCAGCTCGATGATTACATCGCCAGGTTGCAATCCCGCTAAGTCGGCAGGCGCTCCCTTGGTTACGCCCGCCAGCTTAACTCCCTTGAGATCGCTCTGAGCGTAGTCAGGCACCGTTCCCAAATAGGCGGTCAGGTTGGCACGCATTTGAGGCTGGGCCTCCTGCTCTCGATACTCGGGCGCCTGCTCAGCCATTACTAAATCGCGAGCGATGAGCGCCATCAGCCGAGCGACTTGCGCAGTCCCTTCGTAGTTGATCAGCTCGGGCACATCGCGGGGCGTATGGTACTCATCGTGCGAGCCAGTGAAGGCCGACAAGATCGGTACGCCATGCAGAAAGAAAGTGCTGGCGTCGGTGGGCAGGTGGCAATCGTCCTGCAGTGTCAGCGGCAGACGCACCACAGCGTTGCGCCGTTCGATGGCCCCAGTCCAATAGGGAGAGGAACCAATTCCCTGTAAAACTAAACTGTCGCGAAGACGGCCGATCATATCCATATTCAGATTGGCAATGATGGCTGGATAGAGACCTGCGCTGGCTAGCTGATTGCGATGGGGATAGAGTTTTGCAAAGTCATCGGCAAAGGCTTGTGAACCTCGCAGCCCCAGCTCTTCACCGCTCCAAGCTGCAAACAGTATGTCGTGTTTGTGGACCGGTCGTGGGGGGAGCATTTCGCCAGTTAAGTACTGAGCGATCTCCAACATGCCCGCCACGCCGGAGGCATTGTCGTCGGCCCCGCGATGCACGCCACCTCGCTCGTCCTCTTTGGCTAGCGAACCAGCCCCGGAGCCCGTTCCCAAGTGGTCGATGTGGGCTCCCACCACAACCATCGGCAAGACCGCGTTGGCTGCAGTTGCTGACTCGGCGGGCTGATATCCGGGCAGCACGGCCAATACGTTGCGGCCGACTGCAGTTATTGGCTCGATATCAATGTTCGCTTCCAGACGGATTCCCGGCAATTCAAATCCCATCGCCATTTCGCCTTGGTCGAGGCCTGTTTGGATTTCCCGCAAGTCCTCACCAGCCGCCTTCAACCACTGCTCGGCAACTGAATCCGCTACGCTCAGCACGGCCAAGCTGCTGCCCCCCAGCGTGCCATCCATTTCCAGAGGCATCAGCCGCGTACGCAGCGGGCTGGTGGGCCCGCTCACAAAGATCAATCCCTTGGCACCTCGCTCGCGCGCAACCATCGCCTTAAACCGCGCGCCGCTGTAACGCGCCAAATGCTGACGTCGCTCGGGAGTGATATCCTGCGGCATTTGGCGGAACACTAGAACCCATTTGTCGGTCACATCCAAGTGGACATAGCTATCGTATTCCGCCCGATCCGCGCCGCTTTCGCCATCGACGGCCGCCGTCTCGGCAGGTGCCACGATACCGTAGCCGGCAAAGACGATCGCCGCCGGATCGATGCGGCCTTCGTGTGAAAAGAACACCGGCCGCCAATCTTCGTTCAAGGCATACGAATCGGGCTGGGCAGATTGCTCGGTAGCTTTTTGGGTGGCTTCCTGCGCGGCTTTGCCGTCCTTCTTGTCTTTGCCAGGCTTCTGCGCGGCATCGCTGGCTCCCTGAGCGGCATCGTTCGCACCGGACTGACTCGCATCCAGGCGAGTTAGTTTCAATGCGTTGGCTTCACCCAGTTTCACGTCAGCCACAAATTCGAATTCGTGAAAGAAAGTCCCGTCACGGCCGGCAGGTTGCAGCCCCAGACTCTCCAGATACGCAGCCACATAAGCGGTGGCCAGTCGCTCCCCTTCGGTACCGGTCAAGCGGCCGCCCAACTCTGGGCGGCACAGATAGTCGATATGGCGTCCGATATCAGCCGCCAAGAAACCGGGTGCAGTTAACTTGGCCGACTTGGCCGCTTCAGCTAGGCTGGCCGATTCGTCCGCGGAGGCGTCCGGAGATAAGTCAGATGCATGACCGGCCGCTTTGGGATCGGCTGGCGTGGTGTGTTCGCTGAGCCCCAGCAGACGCCTAGCATCGGCATCGCTCCAGCGGGCTTCGAAAAGTTGCGACTGCGCGCTACCGCTGTTGCTGGTCCACACGAGCGTATCGCCAGTGGGGTCGAATACGGGTAGGCCATCGAAACCATCACGATAGGTCACCCGCACCGGTGCCTGCTGACCTGCTGCATCGACCAGATAGAGTTCAAAATTCCCAAATCCATGCACGTTGGTCGCAAAGATCAAATAGTCTCCGCTGGGATGAAAGAAGGGTGCCCAACTCATGTGCTTCAGGTGGGTAATGGCGCGTTGGTTGGAGCCATCGGCATCCATCAACATGATTTCTGCAGTGACTCCGTCGCGCGAAAATCGTCGGAAGCAAACCTGTTGGCCGTCGGGGGAATAGAAGGGTCCGCCATCGTACCCGATGGCCGTGGTCAGCCGCTCGACTTGGCTGCCATCGCTACGCATGCGATACAGGTCCATGGCAGAGGCGGGATCGTTTTCAAATAGGGCCTGCTCATCTTCAGTCAACTCACCCGCATAGGCACGGCGATTGGAAGCGAAACAGATCCACTGGCCGTCCGGTGAATACGATCCCTCGGCATCGTAGCCTTCTTCATGGGTCAAACGCTGAGTTTCCTGGGTGGCGGTATTGAACACAACGAG
>CAKQNH010000664.1 GCA_934255105.1 uncultured Pirellulaceae bacterium | reverse complement strand
GTCCGATGCTTGGTTGGCGCATGGTGTTCAAACTCCTGTTTGTAAAGGTTGATTACTGCCAACGAAATTCGGCGGCGTGCGCGGTTGGCCTAGCTACCTGCACGCACCAGTCGGGACGCAGGTCCGTCAACTGAGCGGCATAGAGTTGTGCCTTAGCCTGGTTTTCTGCAAAGCCGAAGACGGTCGGCCCCCAACTGCTCTGACCGATGCCGAGCAGCCCAACGCGGCGAGCACACTCCACCGCGGTGGCGACGTCTTCTCCGTTATACAAGCCACCTTGATAGCGGCTGAAGAGTTGTCCTGCCAACTCCATGTACTGGTCCAGACAATGGGTGAAATCGGCAAATCTGTCGCCGAGCGACGCCAGCGTGAACGCCTGCTGAGCCAAGGCCAGCATGTCGATTCGGCGAGGGTTGGGCAGCGACCCAAGCTCAGCCATCCACTCCGCTTCCTTGACACCCGACACCGACTGCTGGTGCTGAGGGGCGATCAGCACGGTTCGCCAAGCAGATACAATCTGCGTATTCTTTACGGCCAGCGGTCGCGCGCTAGGGCACGATTCGCCTGCCGCACCGGCGTCCTGGGCAGTACCGACAGCGTAGCCGCGATCCAAGATCAGACCGCCGTGCAAAAATCCGAATAGCCCAATAGCGGAACGAAGCCCGCGGCCTGCGGCCTGCGTTAACCACCTCGTCGAGATGGGCGGTTGAACACTGAGCACCGAATGCCAATCCTCGGTTGTTGAAATCCCTGCTGGAGAGCTGCCAGTCTGCTCCCCTCGCGAGAACAATTCAAGTCCGGTAGCCACGGCACAAGCCAACTGAGTCCCCGCGCCCAGGCCGCTATGCATCGGCAATGCACTGAGCAGGCGGATATGGCATGCCGAGGAGCCATGCGCTGCCGCCGCCTCGCAAGCAAACGCTAGATGCTGCTTCGCGACCGCTGCCATGCGATGCTCATATTCCAATTTCAGCTCGGCTGAGTCGCTGCGGATCGATGCATTGGGCAGTTCGGCCTCAGAAGCATCGACGGTCACCGCCGTAGCCACGCCAGGAGTGCTCGCCCGTGAATTCGTCGCCCGTGAATTCGTCGCCAGGGAATCAGTCGCCAGGGAATCAACAGTGGAGAGATCCCCTGTGCGATGGTCAGCGGCCGTAAAGCTGAGCTCAAATCCCGGCTGGTCCAGCATCAGCCCCAAACCCGCGTATCGCAGCGGCTCTTCGGTGGCCAACTCCATCAGCCCGAAATGTAGGCGACAGCCAGTACGGAGATGGAGCACTTTCATAGCGGCCGACCATTCGCCCGAAAAAAATCTTGCAACAGTTGCCACGCTTGCAACTCGCGCTCACCCGCCGTCTTGCCGATCACAACTTCAAAACGAGCCAAATCCTCCTTGATCGCTTCCGGCTCTAACAAATGGATACGACTGGCCAGGATGGTTGCTTCCAGTATGGCGTGTTTGGCACGATTCCAACCCCAGAATGGACGTAGCACCTGTTGATTCAATAATTGAGCTTGGGCCACACTACGATCCTGGCTGGTGTCCCACTCGGCAACTCGGAGATGATACCAATGACAGGCGGTAGGGATCGTCCATCCCGCTCCATGGCTGCCTTCGCCGCCAGCCATTTCAAGCGGTTCAAAAGTCAGGCTACTTGGCATTCCCAAGGCTGCTTCTACTACCGGGAGCACATCATCGACCACGTGAAAGATACAGACTGGGTTGGCTTGCAGATAGCGAAAGGTGGTGGAGCTGGCAAAGGGGCGCAGCGTCCATTGCTGCAGGTTGACATCTACTACCGGGCCCATCGGGGCGACGTGTGGCGCTCCATCGGGGGAGCTTGTGGTCAGCAAGCCTTCGATAATCACAGCCCCAACTCCTGTGGTCGCGCGCGAGTTTTTGGTCGGCCCGAGTGTGCGTCCGCTTGCACTGCCTGATGAACAAAATCGACGTAGCGAGCTATAATCGCATCGCGGTGCAATCCGCGAAACGGATCGTGCAATTCGCCCTCCCATACGACCAGCTCACACAGCTTGCCAGCCCGCCGCGCGAACTCAACGGACGCCTTGTAGCACGTCATGTAATCGCTCGTGCCGTGGCTGAGCAGCAGTGGTGACCGCAATTGATCGGCATGTTCTAGTGCCCAGTGTCCGCTATCGACCAGACCAGCACCCAAACGCAAGGTCATTTGATTGTGGAACAGCTTGTCTTCGCACAGCATCTGCTGTTCTGCGGGATCGCTCATCAGTCGCTCGGGAATTATCTGCGAATGCAGTTTTACGTTCGGCGCAATCCGCATCAACCACCGCGCCAGTCGCACGACAATCGGCGAAACGGGAACCGCCTTTTCCAGCATCGGACTGGATGAAATTACGTAGCCCAGCTCGGCGCTTTCACGCAGGGCAAAATTGATTACCAGATTGCCCCCCATACTGTGGCCGAACAAGATCGTGGGAACCTCGGGATACTGCGTTCGATTCCACTGCATGAACGCGCTGATGTCAGACAACAGAGATTGATACGAGCGGATTTTGCCACGCGACTCGGGGCTGCGTCCATGCCCCTGTTGGTCAAAGGCCGAGACGGAAAACCCTGCATCCACGAACCGCCCAGCCAGCGGCGCATAGCGACCGCCGTGTTCGCCTAAGCCGTGGATGATTGCCACGTTGGCTTGAGGTGCCTGCGCGTCGGGATGCCAAGTGTGAACGAATTTTGATTGGCCAGGAGAAATATCCAGCCACTGCGCCGTTGTTTTCATGGACTGAATTGTAACCCACAGTAGTGCCTATTGCCCAGGCAGGTCTACGCACCGCGTTTGAGCATGAACAGCTCGTACATCGGGTTAGAAATCTGCTCGGCGCTGGAGTCGCTGAGCGTTTCAGCGAGCACTTGGTCGAATTGACCTTGGAAAATCTCCTCTGCACGACCCCCGTTGAAGTATTTTGAAGGTTGCTGAGTCGTACGAAAGGCCTTGATCATCTCGCCAAAAAAAGTCTGCCCAACAAAATCTTGAAAGGCATCTTTCAGATCATCCTGCCCGCCAGAGCGGGGGGCGATTGGCGAGTCCGAATCCACTTGCGGTGCGGCGAGGGGCACTGCCGCGGGCAGATCGGAATGATCGCTGAGGAAATTGGTCAGCGGTGTTTGCTGAGCATTAATGGGCAGCGGCAGCGATCCCAGTGGCGGAGGTAGGTTTACGTTGCGAGGTGTGATTTGCATCGTGTTCAGTTGGGGTATGAGGTCGGCGGTGGCGTCGAGCGGCTAGCCAGGCGGGCGAAGCACTCAGCCCAGCGGGCAAAGCACTTAGCCCAGCGGGCAAAGCACTTAGCCCAGCGGGTAATGCACATAGCCCGGAGGGCGAAACATCTCTGCCGGTGGCGTGAGCCACCGGACTTCAGCTATCTGCTCGGCAAGCCCAGAGGGCGACACATGAATCAAACATATTCCCATAAGCTCTT
>CAKQNH010000663.1 GCA_934255105.1 uncultured Pirellulaceae bacterium | reverse complement strand
AGTTTTGGCACATCCAATCCCGCGCCGCATGGACTTGGTGCTTGTTGGCACCTTTCTTTTCGGGCATGCTACCGGCGGTCGCTTCATGGGCACGTGCGATTTTAGTGTTTAGATTGCAAGCGTGTTCGACAAAGATCGCGTTTGGCATCTGGTTGCCGCCGGCGAGTTGCACGTAGTTGCGAATACGGCGCTTGACGGATACGTCGGAAACGAGTCCGTGCATATCTTGGGGATCGATTCGGGGCGCATTGCCCGCATCAGGATCACCGTTGGGGTTGCCATTTTCGCAATCGAACAGGAACAGGAATTCGTAGCGGTTTTGAACTGGATCGGACATAGGTATTTTCTTGTACAGTTAATTTTGAGATACAGGGAATTGAGTTGGGAGCGGTCGTTCAATCGACAATCAATTTCGCCCTCCTCCAAGCCGAAGAGTAACGCAAGATGAACGCATGCTATTATTGACTGAAAATCTTAATTCTCCGGAGTCGTTGTGACGGATTCTTTTTTTTCATAGCGCGCGGCCTGTTGTTGATAGAAGCCAAGAGCGAACAGCGTTTGTTGCTCGAGCGTCAATGTCGTTGGCGGCGAAGTTTTCATGCGACACCAAAGATCACGCATTTGATTTTCAAAATGCCTCAGTAAGGGCTTGGTGTCTTTTTTTGTAAGGTGCGCGACCTGAGCGGTTCGCACCAACCGCCCTAGTACGAGCGCAGGTGTCGACGATGCGGCGGCATAGTACCGCTGCACAACACCAGCTCCGACGGGTCCAAGAGCTTCATGCTGAATCGCAGCCAACACCGCCATGATCCGGCCACACAGGTAGGCGGGATCGTCAATCGAATCATCCACGTCAGTTGTCATTTCGGAAAGTTCCAGGTGAGAGTTACGGATCAGAAAAGCACGCAAAAAACCGAGCCGCGCGTGGCGCGCCGCTTGGTCGCCAATCACGTCCATGCGGACGCGGGCAAGAACTTGAGCCGCCAGCGGCGGCGGGATCGGTGCTCCGGCGAGCGCAGCTCGCCACAGCGTTGCTACGGTCGGAGCCGGCATATCGCGGAGGTCACGCACCATCGCACCGAGCACCGCAGCAAATTTATGCTTTTGAATCGTTGACTTTCCGTCGCGGGCGATGATCGACAAATCATCGAACCATCGTTTGACGTGAGTGGCCAACTCTTCGAAGCTCCCTTGCATCCAATCGCGGATGATCACGCGCCCGGAGTTGCCGGAGATCGTCAAGGAGTAGTACTCACAATTGAGCAAGTCAGAACGCTGGCCCGACCGGATCGCGTCGAGCAATTGTGAGGCACGTGATTCGGCCGCCAAAACTTCTTGCTGTGACGGATCGTCCGCTTCCGCGTCGCCCGAATCGCCGGCCACCAAATCGCCGAAGATATCCTGGCTCAACAAATCGTCCTCGGCGGCCATGGGTCGGCTGTACCAGTAGACCACCTTCGTACCACACATTCGTCGTGACCGGCTACCGATCAAGTGATTGAGCGAGTCGGTGACGAGTTTGACCATCTCAACGCTCATAGCCGCATTCTCGCCCTTGGCGAACCCATAGTGACCGAAGGAATCCTTATCGAAAGATGACAGTACGTCGCCAGTCGCGAGTCCTCCGACATCAGACAGGCCGGTCACTTTGTTTTGGGTTGCCGCTGGTTCGATCATTTTGCCGCTGAGGAAGCAACGCATCCGATTATCTGCGGACGAGGATTTTGCATCTTGTTTACTGACGGCCAGCGATTCACGGTAACTTCGCCACCAATCGTGCCAGTCTGGTTCATCGACGAATATCTTTGGCAAAGATCCATCCATAGCAGCAATCGTGCAAGAGTCCGTCGGTTTAGCCTTCAGGTCCTTCAAAACACGACGGATCTCGGTTAGCGATCCTTCGTCATCCAACGTGGCGGCGATCAAGCCAAGTGGAGGTATCGATACCGCCGCTGCCGTGAGTAGCCCGACGTAGCTGGCGTGATGGATGATGTCCCGCTCTGTCACCTCGTCCTTGACCAACAACGCAACCTTGTCGGTGCTGTCGACAAGGAAGTGTCGTGAGCCCGAAGATACCATTTCGCCTTGGCTCAAGTCGGGGCACTTCGCAAACTCGCGACCCTTCTTGGACGAGTCGTCCTTGAAGTCCACGACGCTGACGAATTTTCCGTCACGATCGAAGACCAGCAACCAGCGGACCCATTTTGGTTTGAAACCGGGTTCGCTATCAATGCCCGTGATGCGAGCGTAGCGGATGAGTTCATGGAGCATAATGTTCAGTCAACCTCTACTGGCGAGATGTTCGCTCGGAGCACTTCGGGGCTGCCGATGGGTGGCACTTCGAGAACACCGCCAGCAATTCTCGCGGCAAACATGGAAACGGTTGGTTTGACTTTCAAAGAGTCCTTAACAAACGCGGCGTGGTTGTCGACGGTCAAATCAAACACGTCATACAGCATGAATCCGAGGTCTTGCGTGTAATTGATGGGTGCCGGTTCGTTTTCGAGGCTTTCGATTAAGCGAAAGAAACTGATGAATTCGCGGCAACCCAGGTACGGTTGCTGAAAACACTTGCCCTGTCTCGCACGGCGAACGAATTGACTGTCACACGAGTTCTGTGCCGCGTCGCCTTTGCGTTTAGTAACGATGTGCGCGTGCAAGCGATAACGCGGTTGACGCAATGCCATCGTTTGGCGCTGAGTGCGACCTTTCTGGTCACTGCCAGTGAGCGATTTGTCAGCGTCAGCGAGCAGCGGTTCAGGCTGCTCGACACCCTTCATCCAGCGTTTGACCATCGTCTCACTGATCTTTTCTTTAACCTCATTACGTCGCAGCGCTATGTAAGACGGTGGGTTAAGCAGTTCGATACGGGTGACTTGCCAGTAGAAATCCGGTTTGAAGTAGATCGCATCGAACACACCCCGTGCCGCGCTGGGCGTTGGACACGGGTAGGAGTACCGCTCGACGGCAAGTTCAGGTCGCGAGAAGCAGGCGAAATCACCCCACACTTCCAGCACGTGGGCTTTTACGTTCAGGGCTACCAAGTTCAGGCTCCAGGGTTGGGGGGAAGGAAAATCTGGTACCCAGGCTGTTGCCTGGGCGCCCAATGTCTTGCAGGCTCCCCCTGCTGAGCACATGCTTGTTAGCGAGGCAGAGCCTCTGCAGCAGTGCGTTCCAAAGCGGGAGCCTAGGAACGAGATTACAGTGTACGATTTTTCACATGATCCAGCTCGTCTCAGCCAACTGCAAACCGACCAAGTCGTCGTAACAGTCGTCATTCGTGGGATACCACCAGTCGATTTCCGACGTGATCGGGCCGGATTTTTCGTTCATTCCGTGCCCGAAATGAATCGAAAGTAAGCGGTGGAATAGGTCGTCGCCTTCGGGGGGCCGATAGACACTGACCGCGTGAGCGGAAGCCAGTCGTTGCCAGCGGCGAATCTGTTTGGGCGTCATCCCGCCTTG
>CAKQNH010000662.1 GCA_934255105.1 uncultured Pirellulaceae bacterium | reverse complement strand
CAGTTGTCCCAACCGTTTCCCTTGTAGAACGGTTGTCCCAACCGTTTTCCTTCGTAGAACGGTTGTCCCAACCGTTTCCCTTGTAGAACAGTTACCCCAACCGTTTTCCTTCGTAGAACGGTTGTCCCAACCGTTTCCCTTGTAGAACAGTTACCCCAACCGTTTACCGAAGCAGTTGGGACAACTGCTCTACATTTTACCCCAATATAAAAGCTGGCCCGAGCACTAGCCCCTATAAATTTTGTTAGGATTGCGATGGTTTTAGATTAGCAACTAACTTTCATCAGCAGGCCGCACGATGAACTGGATCGACTATTTGGTACTAGTCGCATACTTCTCCAGCATGATTGCTATCGGCTTGTGGTCGATGCAACACGTGAAGGGGCAAGAAGATTATTTTATGGGAGGCCGCGGCTTCGGCAAGCTGTTGCAGACCTTTGCCGCCTTTGGCGCCGGGACGGGAGCCCACGAGCCAGTCACGGTTGGTCGCACGAGTTGGACAAGCGGTTTGAGCGGCGTGTGGTCGGCGTTGATGTGGTTGTTCGTGACTCCCGTTTACTGGATCATAGCGGTTTGGTATCGCCGCATGCGGCACTTGACCCTCGGCGATTGGTTCGTCGAACGCTACGAATCGCGGGCGCTGGGGGCGGCCTATTCGCTGTTTGCAATCATCTTTTACGCCTTCTATCTGTCGACGATGTTTTCTGCCATCGCCAAGTTCTCCGTGCCACTGTTAGGGTTCGAAACGATCGCTGGCGTGCGGCTGCAATACGTCTTGGTCCCCAGTCTGGCCCTGATCGTCATTCTATATGGCGTGCTCGGCGGACTCACTGCGGCCTACTACACCGACTTAATCCAAGGCCTATTCATAATCCTTTTGTCCCTGCTGTTGATTCCATTTGGGTTGATGGCACTAGTAAAAAACTTCGGCGATCCCAACACGATGGGGATCATGGATGGATTTCGCATCATGCATGAGCGAGTTTCGCCAGACTACTTCAGCTTGTTTGCTGGCCCGAGCGCGGGTGAATTTCCACTGCAATACATTGTATCGTTGAGCATTTTGGCCATGGTGGGCATTGTGGTTCAGCCGCATTTCATCGCCACCGGTGGAGGCTCCGCCAAGAGCGAGGACGAAGCACGCATCGGTTTGGTAGTGGGCAACTTCCTCAAGCGACTGTGTACGGTCGGCTGGGCGTTGACAGCTTTGATCGCGCTGGCATTGCTGGCTGGCAACGCAGAGATCGCCCTCGATCCCGACCGCGTGTGGGGTGTGGCCGCGCGAGAGATCCTCGGCCCGCTTAACATGGGACTCGTGGGCTTGATGCTGGCCTGTCTTATGGCCGCAATGATGAGCTCGGCGGACGCCTACATGATCGTGACCGCTGGATTGGTCACGCGCAACGTTTACGCGGCATTCATCAACCCCGACGCGAACGAAAGGACTTATGTTTTAGTGGGGCGGATTTCCGGTCTGTTTATCATCGTGGGGGCCGCTTTGGTGGCCATCACCATGGCTGATGTATTCGGGCAATTCAAGTTCGCGGTCGAGTTGCCGATCTTGTTCGCAGCTCCGTTTTGGATGGGGATGTTTTGGCGACGCACCACGCGCACCGCTGTGTGGCTTACGATCCTCTTTTCACTGACGGTCTTCTTTGTCCTGCCGGCAATGCTGCCGCGTGTATTTCCGGCGCTCCGCGAGCAGGCGACGTTTAGTGCGGCGACTCACTTGATTACCAAGACCACGCCACGCGTGGCAACTGCGGCCGATGTCGCTCGGCACGAAGCATGGCTGCACGTTGCCGAAGATGCGCGGGCGCAAAACAACGCAGAGCTGCTAGGGAAGTTGGGGGCCGCCCCACCTCAGGCAGCCATCGGTGAGCCGATCGAAGTCGTCACCACTAGCGGCGGGCAACCCATTTTCTGGAGCGAACCGCTGGAGCCGATAGGAGAGGCACCACTTGAGACCGTGGCCGAATATCAACAGGGAGTAACGCAAGTGTTGGTACAACGCAGAGTAGGACGATTCATCGGCCGAGGCGATTTTAATTTGGACTTTCTATTGTATTCCCTGATCGGCATCGATTTGAGCTCAGTTTCCAAAGCTACGCTGGAAACGCTGCGTCTGCCGCCGCGGGTGTTGGCCCCTTTTCTAGTTTTGATCCTGGCCAGCCTCGTCACACGCCGCAACTCCTCCGCAGCGCTCGATCGATACTATGCCAAAATGAAAACTGAGGTCGATCCAGATCCAGTCAAAGATCGTCGTCAGCTTGAGATGTCTTATGCAAACCCGCATCGCTTTGAGGAGCAGCGAATGTTTCCGGGGACCGACTGGGAAATGCTGCGACCCCGTGCCAAGGATGTGATTGGCGTTCTGCTATCCATCGTCGTCTGCGGGTTGATTATTGGCCTAGCCGTATTCCTGGCCGGAATCGGAGCCTGATAGTTGGCTTCCTGCGCCCCTTTTCAAACTTCAAGTTGGACAATTCTGCGTAACGCCTGGAAGCTCCGCACGCTCGACCACAGAAGTGATTTGAATATTTGCACGATTCCATTCGCTTAAGCGACTGCGAACCGGGTTCCATCTGGGCTGAATTGCACAACAACGGGAATGCAATCAGCACGTAAAATGCTATGGAAGGTGGTATTTTCAAAGGGAGACAGCATGTCAAGATTAGATTGGAGAATTGAACCGACGTATGGAATTGGAGGTTTGGGAGTTGTCATAACCACGAAACACACGAAAAGTATCTGCCGGTGTTTTTGGTGGTCCGGCAACTAGGTAATGAGCAATACTGAGATACTGTTCGAAGATGAAAGTTGCAAAGTCATGGGAGCGATGTCCGAGGTTTACTGAGAGCAATGTCAACAAATCTTCCACTAAAGGATTTTGAGGATGAAATCGCGGAATGCACTAACAATTGAAGACTAACAGAGCCAGCCTTTCGTGTCCTTCGTGTCCTTCGTGTCCTTCGTGTATTTCGTGGTCAAAAAAAGAACAGACTCGTGAACTGACTCGTGAACGGTTACGCCGCGAAAGTGCACAGACCGGCCGCGAAAGAACACAAAGAGCGCGAAAGAAAGAGACGATTGAGGATGGACCGACCAATGATTTGAAGTAGCGAGTTTGACTAGCCACCCGCTGCTTCGTTAGACTGACTCACAGAAGATGCAACTTCATTGCGATTCGCATATCGCGTGCGGAATGCCATTCGTTACCAATCTAAACGGGGACGGTACAGTGAGATCCAATTGGGTGATTGTTCTGTGGGCCTGTGTCGCGGCGTGCGTGCCGTATTGCAGTGCCAACGCAGAGGAGCCAAAATCAGCCACGATCCTTTTCCGTGAGAGCTTTGATGATGCAGATCTCCTGGAGCGGGGCTGGTACGATGGTTCCGAGTTCAAAATTGATTCGGAAGAGGCATTTGCTGGAAAGGGTTGCATTGAATACAGTTGGCAGGAAAGGGCTACAAAAC
>CAKQNH010000661.1 GCA_934255105.1 uncultured Pirellulaceae bacterium | reverse complement strand
GTAGAGGGAATGAGGAAATGCAAAGGGGGTCAGGCCGCATTGATTGGGTACACCGTGGCCCATCGCTCGATTGCCACGCTGGGTCGATTGCGTCGATGAACCACTTACGAAATCTGAGCAGCACGCCGGTGCCCGAAGTGCTTCGGTTTCTTCGCGTTCCGCTGACGAATGACTTCACCCACCACAACAATGTGTTGTGTCATCGGTCCATTTCCTGCTTCCGATCTGCTTCCGATCTGGCAATTGCTTCGCGACGACGATAGGATTGGTGGGGGAGGAACCAACACGCTTTCCAAGCGGAACTCTCTGCAGCCGATATTGTTTTTCTATGCCAACGCTTATGATTCGACTTTTAAAGCAGCATTCGAGCGTCAGGGTGGCTTGCGGGGCAGCCCAGCAATCTTCCCACTTTTGAATGATCCGAATGCATGGGAGGCGCAAAACCGAATTTAGTTTAGTGTAAGATATTCTGAATACGCACTCCCTGCATGTCTTCCACACAATCCCCTCCCCAACCAACCCACCTCGGAGAATCGCCATGTCTACATTTCCCAGTCGCCGCTCGTTTCTGAAGTCAACCTCCCTGGCCGGCGCAGCAATTGGCCTCAGCGCCGTGCAGTATTCACGGGTCTACGGAGCCAACAGTCGCTTGGGGATCGCCAGTGTCGGCACCGGCGGCAAGGGCTGGAGCGACTTGACAGGCGTGGCGGCAAGCCCTGACGTGGATGTGATCGCGCTGTGCAACATCGATAGCTCCGCTAAGCATCTCGGTCAAGCCGCACAGAAGTATCGCTCGGCCAGACAATACGACGACTGGCGAAAGCTGCTTGATGAGTCGAAAGACATCCAGGGCGTATTGGTGTCGACGCCGGACTTTATGCACGCGCCGATTTCGCTAGCCGCCATGCACCTGGGAAAGCATGTGTTTTGCCAGAAGCCGCTGACGCACACCGTCCACGAAGCGCGGCAAATGCAAGCCGCCGCTAAGAAATTTAATTTGACGACGCAGATGGGCAATCAAATCCAATCGCATTCGGCCTATCGCACGGCCGTGCATATGGTTCACAATGGCCTGATCGGAAAAGTGAAAGAAGTCCATTCTTGGCAGGGGGGACAACCCTCGTGGCCAAGAAACATTCAGCGACCTCAAGGCAGCGATCCCGTACCCGCCAATGTCCGCTGGGATCTCTGGCAAGGCGTTGCCGCCGAGCGACCATTTTTGGCCGATATGTACCATCCGTTCAACTGGCGCGGCTGGCAAGCTTACGGCACTGGACAACTCGGCGATTTCGCATGCCACATCTTGGATCCAGTTTTCAAATCGCTCAAGCTCACTTCACCAACCAAACTCACGGTGGAAGCGCCAGCTCTGTTGCCGGAGACCTGGACGGACCGCGCGACGGTGCATTACGAGTTCCCAGGGACCGAGTACACGCTCGAGCCGACCGTGCGCGTCACGTGGTATGACGCTGTCGGTGTCTTGCCGCCGCGCGACAAATTGGGAGACATCCCCGCCAACTACAAACTGCCGGTAGCTGGTTCAGTGCTCGTCGGAGAGAAGGGGTCGCTAGTTATCCCACACGTAGCGATGCCCACAATTTTGCCAGAGGAAAAATTCCCTGCTAAGGAACTGCCTGTGATTGAAGGCGTCGATCACTATACGCAGTGGGCTGATGCCTGCCTGGGTAAGGGACAAACCACATCGCACTTCGATTATGCCGGACCGCTAACCGAGGCGGTGCTGCTGGGAACCATCGGCATTGGATTCCCAGGCCAGGAGCTCGCTTGGGATGCCAAGGCTCTCAAGATCACCAACCACGCCAAGGCGAACGAGTGGCTGACCAAGCCTTACCGAAAGGGCTGGGAGCCCGCGTGGTTGTAAGCTGA
The DNA here is from genome assembly GCA_934255105.1 of uncultured Pirellulaceae bacterium. Taxonomy (GTDB): domain Bacteria; phylum Planctomycetota; class Planctomycetia; order Pirellulales; family Pirellulaceae; genus Aureliella. The sequence goes on along the minus strand of CAKQNH010000661.1, from coordinate 1,598 downwards.
GGGCTGAATACTCTTAAATTGCTCGGTGAGTTTGCTACATGACAGTAGCAGACTCACGACTAACGCTCGCTTCACAACAAATAAGGGACGCTCGCTCATGCCTGACACAGTTCGACGACAGTTTCTAAAAACTACAGCCACGGCAGCCGGCACAGCACTGGCCGCAGCACCCGCCGTGGCTCAGACGCCGAGAAGTCCGAACGACACCATCCGCGTCGGCTTGCTTGGCATGGGCGGGCGAATGCGAGCGCATGTGACGGCGCTGCTGCAAATGGCGGAAGAGAATGTTGAGATCGTAGCCATCTGTGACTGCGACCAGAGCCAACTCGACCTAGCGCTCGTACGCTACCCCGAGTTGAAAGAAAAGAAGGTCAAGCAATATAGCGACATGCGAAAAATGTTCGACGATCCGTCGATTGACGTGATCAGCAACGCCCTGGGGGACCGCTGGCACGCGCTGTCAACGATCTGGGCCTGCCAGGCGGGCAAGGACGTGTATGTCGAAAAGCCCGGCACGCACAATCTTTTCGAAGGTCGCCAAATGGTGGCCGCCGCCCGCAAGTACGATCGCATGGTTCAACATGGGACTCAGAATCGCTCGAGTCCCAATATCATGGAAGGGATTGCCAAGTTGAAAGAAGGAGTCATCGGCGACGTTTATATGGCTCGTGGAATAGACTACAAGGTGATGGGCAATTTGGGCCGCATCAATCCCAGCCCCGTCCCCGAGGGCTTGAACTGGGATCAATGGCTGGGCCCCAAGCCGATGACCGACTACAGCCAGTTTTGGCATCGTCGCTGGTATTGGCTCCTGGAGTTGTCCAGCGGCGGTTTCGCTAATCAAGCAGTCCATGAAATGGATATGCTGCGTTGGGGACTAGGACTCGACAGCCACCCGACGCAAGTCACGGCGATGGGGGGCAGATTCGTCCATGATGACGACCGCACATCACCTTCGGATGCGGCCATGACCTATCGCTTTGGTGACGAAAAACCCTTAGTCACCTACGAGCATCGCTCATGGTACACCAATAGCGAAGCGGGGTTTCGGGACCAGTATCCCTTTGTGCAGCCAGACTATCCGGTGGGTACGATCTTCTTCGGCTCGCTGGGCTACATGATCTTTCCCGACTATAGCAGCTACCGAACTTTCTTGGGGCCCAAGCGCGAACCGGGACCTAGCAAAGTGGACGAAACGCACCCCATGGCTGACTTGCCGCACTTTCAGAATTGGGTCAAGGCGATTCGTGCGCGCGATCACAAGCTGCTAAGCGCCGACATAGAGGAAGGCCACAAATCGATGGCCATGAGCCTGCTGGCCCGCACAGCCTACGAAGTGGGACGCCCCCTACAGTTCAACCCAGAGACGGAACAGGTTATTGGGGACGACGAAGCGAACGATTTGTTGAACAACCCCAGCTACCGTGAACCCTACGTAGTCCCCGTCGAAGTTTAAGGTCAGTCAAAATTATAGGCTCAAGCGTTATGCGATATCTTTCTTTGTTCATGCTGTGGTTAGTGACTATGTCCGCGTCGATTCGCGCTTCGGAGCCCATCGTCTTTGTCTCCGCCTTCACGGCTGGAGACGAGGGTGCAAT
>CAKQNH010000660.1 GCA_934255105.1 uncultured Pirellulaceae bacterium | reverse complement strand
GCCCTACTTCACGCGAGGCCTCCGCCATGTCCACTACCGACGCTGTCGCTCCACACTTTCGGCGGGTTATCTTAAAGCTTTCAGGCGAGAGTTTGTCGCGATCCGGTGAACGCGGCATCAATATGGATGAAGTGGCTGCTATCTCTGGCCAGGTCAAACAGGCGCTGGAGGTGGGATGTCAAATCGGCCTAGTCGTCGGCGGTGGGAACATTCTACGTGGTGCCCAATTCAGCACCTCTGCCGGTTCCAAGATCGAAGCAGCCACGGCCCACTATATGGGTATGTTGGCCACGGTTATCAATGCGCTGGCGCTGCAGGAGGGACTTGAGGGGATTGGCTGCAGCACGCGCGTCATGTCAGCCATCCGCATGGATGGAGTGTGCGAGCCGTTTATACGTCGGCGAGCTATCCGGCACATGGAAAAAGGGCGCATCGTCGTGCTGGCCGCTGGCACAGGTAGCCCCTTCGTCACCACCGATACCGCAGCCGCCCAGCGCGCGCTGGAACTGGGCGCGGACATCGTGCTCAAAGCAACCAAGGTCGACGGGGTTTATAGCGACGATCCAGAAAAAAACCCACATGCCATACTGTATCGCGATTTAGATTATGATACCGTCATTAGCCAGAATTTGCGCGTCATGGATGGGACAGCGATCACTCAGTGTCGCGAACACCAGATGCCCATCCTGATCTTTAACTTCAAGAAGAACGGTAATATCGTAAAGGCGGTTTCTGGCGGTCGCGTCGGCACTCGCATCGGCCCCTCACGGGACGAAGCGGAAGCCCTCACGTCCTAAACTGCTGAACTGGCCAACTTGGTTTATTTAATCACAGGATGAAGTAGCATGAGTGTCAATGAAGTATTGGTCGATTCAGAAGAGCGTATGGAGAAGGCTGTTAGCGTGCTGAAAAATGCACTCAGCGGCATCCGCACCGGTCGCGCCAATCCCGGTCTGGTCGATTCGGTTCGCGTGGAAGCCTATGGATCGCACAGCCCCCTCAAGCAACTCGCCTCAGTCACCGCACCCGAGCCAACCCAATTGGTGATCCGTCCCTATGACGCTGGGACCATCAAAGAGATTGAGAAGGCGATCGTGGCCAGCGATCTCGGGTTCAATCCGCAGAACGACGGCAAGATCATTCGTATCAATATCCCGCCACTGAGCACCGACGTTCGCAAAAAGATGGTGGCCCGTATTAAAGAGTTGGCCGAGGAAGCCAAGATCGCCGTGCGCAGCATCCGCCGCGACGCCAATAAGATCTGTGACCAAGCTGAGAAAGACAAAGAGATCAGCGAAGACGACCGCGACAAGATCAAGGAAGACATCCAAGAGCTGACCAAGAAGTACGAAGCCGAAGCCACCGAGGCCGCCAAGGTCCGCGAGGCGGACGTAATGGAGCAGTAGGGTTTGCTCCCCTCCGCAGCTACCTTGCACACTTCGTAGGCGAAGTCGCCAGACTTTGGACATTTTGTAGTCGAAGTCGCCAGGCATTGGACACCAATGCGGAAGATTGAGAAATTCCTGGCTGCTTCCGCTGCGTCTGGCCTAGGACAGGAAAATTTAGGGACAGGAAGATTAGGAAGGCACCAATTATCTTCCTGTCCTATACGGCCCCACCCTGCAAAACTCGCACAACGCCTAACCGCAGCGGGCCAAGATGCACGGTTGACTTGGTCGCACGGTTGACTTGGTCGCACTGTTGACTTGGTCGCACTGTTGACTTGCTCGCACTGTTGACTTGGTCAATGCGCACGCCTCTGAAGCACCTAGCGCTAGCCCTCCCACCATCGTGGCCTGCTCGGGCGGCGGTATCTGCATTGCAGGGGTGACTTGATTCTTGCATACTTGGCGCTAAGATGACAGAGCTGAAACCAACGGAAGCTGTGACAGAGCACTAGCACACACACGGACGACTCATTGTGCCATCCAACAACGCCCCATTCTCGACCCTTCGCCCCCGTTGGAGTCCAGGCTTTAGCCGCCTCACGCCTCTTGAATCGCCTCACGCCTACACTCCAACAAATGCGACGACCAACTCGCAAGACCTAACCAAGCGACACCGCCCAAGCTACCGCACGATCCCCCTGTTGCTGCTGACGTTTTTTGCATGGCTTGGTCTTGCAGTTAGCCACTCGGTCCGCGCTCAGGGATTGGTGTCGACCGTGCGCGAATTGCCACGCATCGAGACCGGTACGCTGATTTCGGCAGAGAACGCACACGCGCATTGGAATCGCATCGTCTTGCTGGCCACGCCGCGAATTTCCAGCGGAGATGTCGACTCGTTGCCCACTGCGATCCGCGACTCCGTATCGGACTTTGTATTGACCATTATGGCATCGGTGGAGGAGTTCTCAGATCCCGACACGGCTGAACCTCGCTTCCGCCTGGTAGACGTTGGCCTAGGATTTAGCACAGACGTCGACGGTGAACTGCGAGCGGTCAGCGTGGCCGACGCGGACAAAGCAGGCGTGAACTTGGGGTTGTTCGCGCGAATGCTGCTGATCGAAAATGAGAAGCAGTTGAAAACGGCCAAGATCATCACGCGTACTCCCACGCTGATGATTATCGATGCGCCTGCCTACGTCCTCCGCGACGCTGCGCACTATGAATGCATCATGCGACACTTCATTTGGGTTGAACCCAGCACGGGCCGCAACGCGGCCCTGGTGTGGTTGATCGATCAAGACAGCGCTGGCCAACCCGTCGTCGACTTGTCGGAACCGCCGCGTTGGGCTCCAGCCGGCTTGCAGGAGGATCGCGCCATCCACGTGGACGGTCGCGAGTTCAACATGTTTGGGATGCCTGGCAAGAAAGCCTTTGCTATGGAGAGCATGCCACCGGGCAAACCCGTTGCTTGGACCGACGAAGCTCGCCGTCTGGCCGCTCTGCCCAGCTACACGGTCGACAGCCTGCGCGAGCTGAGCGCAGCTCTGAATGCGATGCTACAAGCCGAGTAATGTCGTGGATCGCTCCGCCGATCCATGGCTCCGTAGGAAAGACATCGCAGGGCAAAAAGAAATAACCGTTCACAGCCCCAATTGATAAACTGCCACCACTCTTGTTGTTCAAGTTAATTCATTTTCCTACCTCCATTTTCCTACCAGAAAACGAGTCAGGTTGGGCGTCAGTCTGCACACGCGTCGATCCTTGATGGGAACGGCCAAGTGCGATCAGTTGGACCGGTCATACAGATCTCTCAAAGCAGGCTCAAGCTGCGGGAACCGAAACCACTACTCGCTACGCAAAATCTTTTCAAGCTTTCGTCCCTTTGCCAACTCATCCACCAACTTGTCCAGGTATCGCACCTGCTGAGTAAGCGGATTCTCGATGTCCTCCACCCGATAGCCGCAGATTGCACCCGTGATTATGTGAGCCTGTGGATTCAGTTTGGCTCGCCGAAAAAATTGTTCGAACGTGGTATTCCCATCGATGTGCTTTTTCAGCGCGGCCTCCTTGTAGCCCGTCAGCCACTCGATCACCTGATGCA
>CAKQNH010000659.1 GCA_934255105.1 uncultured Pirellulaceae bacterium | reverse complement strand
TGACATGAAAATGCTCCCGTAATCGAATATGCTAATTCAATCACCAGATTTTTCCACTTCCTACTGACGCAAAACAAAATTGCCCGGTGCCGGTGCGTCGAGCCCCATTTTGACCGAGCAGTTCGTGTTCGTTACTTCGTATTCGGGTTACGGTGAAAACCTGCAGAACCCCGGCGATGTGAACGATTTGAAGCGACAATTGAGTTGCATCCGGCGCAGCAATGGAGAAATCGTCTGGACACGCTCGATCGGTAGTGAGCATCGCGAAGATCCCTACCAAGGCAAGGGGCTGCCCGAACATGGCTACGCTACTAATACTCCTGCAACTGATGGCCAGCGCGTGTTCGCTTTTCTAGGCAAATCGGGTGTGATCGCATTCGACTTACAAGGTCAACAGCTTTGGAAAGTCTCTGTGGGCACCGAGTCGGGTAACCGTGGTTGGGGCACGGCAGCTAGTCTGATGCTCTACGAAAATCTGGTGATCGTAAATGCAGCAGAGGAGAGTCAGCGGATACTCGCACTCGATCAAGTCACGGGCGCGGTCGTATGGGAAGCAGAGGCGGCGACTCTCGAACTATGCTACAGCACGCCAGCTATTGTACACGTGGACGCTACTCGCGACGATTTGGTCGTTGCCGTGCCTGGCGAAGTCTGGGGGATGAATCCTCGCAACGGCAAACTGATAGGGTACGTCAAGACCTCTCTAACAGGCAATTTGTCTCCCAGCATTATTGTCGATGGAACCAACACGTATGCGTTTGGCGGCTATCGCTCGTCGGGCTCTCTGGCCATCAAAGCAGGTGGTAAAGGAGATGTTACCGCGAGCAATACGCTGTGGACCAGTCGAAATTCATCGTATGTTGCCACTCCTGTCTTGCTCGATGGGCGTTTCTATTGGATCGATGATCGTGGCATGTTCTTCTGCGCGAGTGCCGAGACTGGAGAGTTGCTCCATCGCGCTCGTGTCCCCGACATCAACGACCAAGGGAGCCCGGTGTACGCATCACCCATTGCCATTGATGGCAACATTTACATACAAACCCGTGGTAGTGGTGTACTTGTCCTACAATCCAGTAACGAATTGCAGATTGTCGCACAAAATAGATTCGAATCGGACAAGAGCATCTTCAATGCCACGCCGGCAGTCGACGCTGGACAACTATTTCTGCGTTCCGATGCCTACTTGTACTGCGTTAGTCAGTAGCTTGACTGACTGTCCGTCTCGCCGCTCAGCTCTCCGCCCGAAGTCGGGCCTATCTATATAGACGAACGGGAGCCGAAGTTCTTACGCGCCATCCATCAAATTTCGTAAAATACTTTTCCCGAACAAAGTGCTGTGGCCCCGTGAGCTCGGAACAAAGTGCTGTGGCCCCGTGAGCTCGCCAAACGGTGGAAGCGGCGGCGATCAGCGAGATGTGTCCAAAATATCAAGATCTTAGGTTCAAATGGGTATCGGTGCAGATCGTGCAATGATTACGGTAGCCTGTATCGCATTAGACTGGCTCCGGATCCATAGTAGAGAATCTTGTCGTCGGTGATAAAGAGCCCGTGACCGGCTCGCAGCGACTCATGATCCGCGATGACGGATATGGAGTTGTCGCGTGGGTCGATAGCAATAATCGTACCGCGAGCGATTCCGTAAATCAGTCCGTCGGGGCCGATCGGCTTCGGGTAAAGTCCGGGAAAGCGGACGCCGCCGTTAGGCAGGGGAGCGACCAGCACCGTTTCGCGTTTCACAGGATCGAAGACATAATAATGATTTTGGGCGATGCCATAGAGGAGACCATTCCGCGCGGCGACCACGGTTCCGTATCTTTTTGCGGAAGGGACTGGCTGCGTCTTGAAAACGACCTGTTCTTTTTGCGGGTCCCAAAGGAAAACGTAGCCCGAGGAAGCGGTAGGCTTGGCACCGGTGCCCCCATTGACGCTGGATGCAATGAAGAGTTCGCCCGTTTCCTTCACGGCAGCCAAAGACACGAGGCTCTGGTCCGGAATCAAATGACGCCAGACCTTAGTAGCGAAGGTGTCCGGATCAATTCGCACGAGCGCTCCACCAAGATGCCCCTTCACGGGCGTGGTGACGGTGTAGATCGCCCCGTCGGGGCCTTTTATCAATTGAGTGGGACGCTCCTGGTCGTATTTTGAGGAGAGCCGGATGATTGACTGTCCCCTTTTGCCTTGCAATGCGTCATCGACGTTGAGGAGATCGATATGACCACCGGTGTAACTGGCGGCAAACAGGCCTTTTTCATGATCCAAGAAATCGTAGACCTGGATCCTCCCACTGGTGATCAATCCGAGATCGCAAGTTTCGCCTGTTTTCAGGTTGAACGCGAAGGTTTTACCAGGCTTGATCGCGCTCCCAAACAGCCAATCGCCGGCAACGTCACCCAGGCTGAAGATGGTTTCACCAATGCCTTCGAAGTCGGTTTGGACGTATCGGGTTTCGCCTGATTTGGTTTTTAAAACAAGCCGGCCTTTGTCGTCAACCCTTTGAACTTGGCTCTCTCCACTTGTGGTGCGTTCGGCATAGGTTCGCGGAGAGGCTGTTTTCCCAAATTCGACTCCGTCAGGCTTACAGAGGAAATTAGTGTCCCCGATCCGTCCGTAGACGTGGCCATCCACCGCAGTCCAGACGCTCGGAGCACCATGACCTTTCTGAAGATTGTCTGGCAGGATCTGCTTCTTCACTTTCGTTTTAGGATTCACCGCCCAGAGTTCGCGATGGTGAAGACCGACAGGGGCGTAAACGATCTGGTCATCACTAACAGCCGGATTGATGATGTAGCGTTGGCGATCATCATCAGCCAAGCGTCCAAGATCAATGGTTTGGTCCGTCCGCATGTTGACAGCGACTAGTTGAGCTTGTGGATAGGTACCGACGTAGAAGACGTCATCAGACCCGATCGCATGGGTGCCACCGAGCCAGTAACGTGTCTCGGAATTGGGGACGCCGAGGTCGGTAAGTTCGCCGGTTCCAGGATGATATCGAAGGAAACGTCCAGGATTTCCAGTGTATAAGTAAAGGCTGCCATTTTTGCCGCGAGCGAGCTGAATGTTCGACGCTCGGTAGGGCAGTAGGTCGACAATCGCCTTCCGACCCGTCGCGATATCGAAGCCGATAAGCTGACGTATACTATCTCCGCTGATCACCCCCCATGCTTGGTTTTTTCCGCTACTATCGGTGGTCACAGCTTGAATGTTGATGTCGTTGGTTTTTATAGGCATGCCAAGATCTTCAAACTCATTGGCCAAAGTCGCCGTGGCGACGCACGACAACAAGAAAAGAAAGCCTAGGTTTCGGTAACTCTGAACCATAAAATCATGCTTGAAGAAAAACGAATGAAACGCCAATCGCAGTCTCATCATCGATAAGGCCAATCAACTTGGCAGCCGTTTGATAGTGCGATGGGGAGTGGGAGAACTGAGTGTTCTGTGAATGTCACCGGTCATTTTAAATGCTCGCGGCCTGGAAAAGTAGCCCCAGGC
>CAKQNH010000658.1 GCA_934255105.1 uncultured Pirellulaceae bacterium | reverse complement strand
GATCCTTATCGGACCGGTGGCTGGCGCAATTGGAGTTCAGCCGTCACTGCAAAACGAACAAACGAAACAATGGCCACAATCCAACGCGTGAGATGGCTTGACTAGCAGATAGCAGCAACCGCACTCCACCAATGCCACGGGTCTTTGCTGCTGGCGGGTGACTGTACCTGCAAGAATCACTAACCATGCCGCGAAAGCTGAAGCAGACCTAGTAATACTGCATCGCAACCAACTACAGCATGTTTTCTCGGAATTGGTCTTCTTACGCGGCATAATTTATTCGCAGCGAGTTGTAGGCTAGATCGGCAAATGCAGTGGGAAAAATGATTTATTGCGCAACAACCCCCAGCTTGGCTGCGCCGCTTCTGCGTCCAGGTGGGTCTTCCCGAATTTTGTGAACCTTCCAGAGATTAGTTTAATCAAACGCTGATCAGGCGAGCGAATGGGTGTCGTGTGCAATAGTTGAGCAAATGCAATAACCTGAGGCCCTTAATCAAACGCTCCCCCCTTAGGCCAATCGGCTATGACGATTACAATGTTCGAAACGTTTAGCAGGGCTGCAAAGTACTCTAATCTATTCGCTTCCACACACGCGTGACTCCAAATGCGGAAAAATTGAGTTTTCCAGTGTAGAGTCTTTAAAATCGCCTGGTTTTCATTCCCCCAAAAGGCGGTTTCCGATCGCGGGCCACGGCAGGGGATTCCGTAATGGCTGTCCTGAAGGTCACCCACGGGCACGAAGTGCGCTTTCACCAGCCACCGTTGGCTGGCGAATTCTTCTGTCAGGTATTTGCTCAGCTACCAGGGTTTATGGAACAAGACATACACATCTGCATTTTCGGAGCGGCACCAGACACCAGCAATTTAGGTGTGTCTGCCCTGCTGAACGCCACGATAGCAGGATTGGCTAGCAAGCTGCCCGGCTGCCGGTTCACCGTTTTTGATAACGGTTTTGGGGTTAGGCGAGGGGAGCAGTGGTTGGCGGCCGGGTGCTCTACTTCAGTCGAACTGCGAGGCGTGAGGCATGGCAAACGCTTTATCCGTCCTGAAAACCAAACGAACATGGGCCTGGCGGCCAGACTCGGCCCCCTAGCCGGGCTGGTTAACCGCAACGTTCGGGCTGTCGCGCAAGCGACGGTAGTGTTGGATTTGTCGGGTGGCGATAGTTTCAGCGACATCTACGGTACAGAGCGGTTCCAAAGTGTGATATTCTCTAAACTGCTGGCCCATCGTCTTAATAAGCGGCTCATTCTTCTGCCGCAAACCTACGGCCCCTATGTAGATCCCAGAAAACGCAACGCTGCCGCCGCAGCCGTTCAGGCGGCGGACATGTGCTGGGCCCGCGATGCACGCAGCTTTGCCATCCTGAAACAGCTGCTGGGGCCGCATCTAGATCCCGCTCGCCATCTCCAGGGCGTGGATGTAGCCTTTAGTCTGGAGCCTCGCGAGGCTGCAGACCATTTGCCCACTGAGCTGCGCGACATGCTGGCGGCCGACCGTAGTCAGTCGCCGCTGATGGGCTTCAATGTCAGCGGATTGATCTATAACCAGTCGCGTGAGGCCGAGGCGCACTACGGGTTTAAAGCCGACTACCAGGAGTTGGTGGTCGAATTTCTCAAGCAACAACTGGAATCGACTCCGATCAATCTAGTGTTAGTGCCTCATGTGATGTCGCGGTCGAAGGGGGAGTCCGATCCGCTGGCCTGCCAGCAGGTAGCGGTCGCATTGCCCGAGCGGTTTCGCCAGCGAGTGGTGATCGCTCCCAGAACGCTGGATGCCAATCAAATCAAATGGCTGATTGGCCAGACCGATTGGTTTTGCGGTACGCGGATGCATTCGACCATCGCTGCCCTCTCGTCGGGTGTCCCCACAGCCACGATCAACTACAGTGACAAAGCCCTGGGGGTTTTCGAATCGTGCCAGCAGGGCCATCAAGTCTTCGACCCTCGGCAGCTAACAACCGCCGAGTGCGTCACCAAATTAGGTGCCTCATTTGCAGATCGCGTGGCAATTAAGGCGCAGCTCGCCGCGGCACTACCCGCCGTCCGGCAGATGGCCGACCAACAGATGACTGCGATCGCAGAGCGTATTCAGAGCCCTGTCTAAATTCCATACAGGCGAAACCTAGAACGATTGTTCCAATCGTTTCTCAAGCGATTGGGACAATCGCTCTACTCTGTCGACTCACACCCCACGTAGAAGCGTCGACACATTTCGACTCTCTCGAGGCTGAAGCTTGACAAACCATTTGTGAGATTACCAGTAACTACTATCGAGCAGGTCAGCCAGCGGCAATTATGCACCGGCTGTGGCGTCTGCGCTTCACTGGAGCCGACGCGCTTTAGCATGGGGGACGCCACAGATTTTGGTCGGCGGCCATTCGTGATTCCCGATCCCAGCCCAGCCTCGGGCGAGGCCTTGAAGGCTTGTCCCGGCGCCGGATTGCAGCACACTTTCGATCGCCACGACAGTCAGCTGGTTGCCGAGCTAACCGATGCATGGGGACCCGTTCGACAAGTCTGGGAGGGGTGTGCGGCGGACGAGGCGATTCGTTTTGCGGGTTCCAGCGGCGGGGCGGCCACAGCCTTGGCGTTGTATTGTGTCGAGCAGGAAGCGATGGCTGGCGTGTTGCACACGGCCGCGCGGCCGGGACAGGTGGTACTGAATGAAACGGTCTACAGCCGCACGCGTGCAGAAATGCTCAGCCGCACCGGATCGCGTTACGCCCCCGCCTCTCCGTGTGACAAGCTGGATCAGATCGAGCAGGCTGACGCTCCGAGCGTGTTTATTGGCAAACCTTGCGATGTGGCGGGGCTACAGCAAGCTCGGCGCCTCCGACCGCTGCTCGACGCCAAGGTTGGATTGACGATCGCCTTCTTTTGCGCCGGCACTCCCTCCACTCGCGGCACGCTCCGTCTGCTGCAGCAGATGGGCGTACAGCAGCCGATGCGGCTGAAGAGCCTACGTTATCGCGGCAACGGCTGGCCAGGCATGTTTACCGCGCAGTGGGTAGAACACGACGGTACGCAGAAGACGGCGGAGATGAGCTACGCGGAGTCTTGGGGCTTTTTGCAAAAGTATCGTCAGTGGCGGTGCTACATTTGCCCTGATCATACGGGAGAGTTCGCGGACATTGCCGTGGGCGATCCATGGTATCGCGACGTGGCTCCTGGAGAAGCAGGCAAGTCGCTGATTATTGGCCGCACGCCCTTGGGCTGCCAAATTATTGAAGCGGCTCAGCAGGCTGGCTACTTGACGCTGGAAAGCAACGACACGTCGTTGCTACCGCGCTCGCAGCCCAACTTGCTGCAAACTCGGGCGGCCCTGTGGGGGCGGCTTTGGGCCCTCCGCGCCGCGGGAGCAGCCGTGCCAAACTTCGTCGGTTTCCCAATGTTCGCCTTCTGGCGGAGACTTCCCCTGCACGACAAACTCAGCTCCTTCACAGGCACTCTCAAACGAGTGCTGCGAAGGAAGCTGTACAAGTCGATAG
>CAKQNH010000657.1 GCA_934255105.1 uncultured Pirellulaceae bacterium | reverse complement strand
AAACAACACCACGCGCGTGTTGTAGTCTTCCAGCAATATGACCCGCCGCCACTGCGCCTGGGTTGGCCAAGCCACGCGGCGATCGGCGATCGACTTGTTGGTCGTTTGAGCGGACGCAACACTGGGAGTGATTGCCAGCAGCAATGCTAGGCACGTTAATCGCATAGCGGTGCGGCTTAGCAGCGTTTGAATAACCATTCTCGAGAGATACTTAAGCGCTGGGAGGCACTGCGACTGGTGTTCGCCGCATCCATTCATATCGACCGCTCCCTGCGCCGCATGGCCTCGCTGACTTCATCCAGCAGAGTCAAGCGTCCGCCATAGGTCTTCTGCAGGTTTTCGGTGGTGAAAGTCGATTCGACTGGGCCAGCGGCCACCACGCGCATATTCAGCAGTACCGTATAATCAAAATATTCAGGTACGGTTTGCAAATCGTGGTGGATCACGACCACCGTTTTGCCGCGAGCTTTGAGTTCTCGCAACAGTTCGACGATGGCCTTCTCGGTCGATGCGTCCACTGCGGAAAACGGCTCGTCCATCAAATATAGATCGGCATCTTGCACGAGCGCCCGAGCGAGGAATGTGCGTTGTTGCTGCCCACCCGAGAGTTGGCTGATTTGGCGTCGGGCCAAGTCGGCGATACCGACCCGCCGCAGAGCTTCCATGCCTGCTTCGCGATGCTTTTTGCGAACCGGCCAGCACCAACCGATCTTGCTATAGAGCCCCATCGTCACTACGTCGAGCGCGTCCACGGGGAAATCCCAGTCGACGCTTTCACGCTGCGGCACGTAGCCCACCCGCTGTCGATTCTCGCGGTAGGATTTACCGAACACTTTCACTCGTCCCGAAGCGATTGGAACTAGATCCATCACCGCTTTGAGCAGCGTGCTTTTGCCGGCTCCATTGGGACCGACTATACCGATCAATGAACCGCTAGGCAGGTCTAGAGCAACATCCCAGATGACCGGTTTGCGGTGATAGGCGACGGTCAGATCGTCTACCCACAGCGCGCTCACAGACTGGGACGCTGCTGAATGAGACGCTGCTGAATGGGGCGCTGCTGAATGGGGCGCTGAAGCATGAAGCGATTTGCCAGCGGAGGATTGGGGTAGTTCGATCATTTGTTGAGCTTGCCTTGAAAGCCATCCACGGGTGCTTCGCCACCCAGCCCACGAGCGACCAAGGTAATATTGTGGTCCAACATGCCGATGTAGGTCCCTTCATAAGTTCCAGCTCTACCCATGGCATCACTGTACAACTCCTGGTCGCCGATGTTAACTTGATGCCCGCGTGAGCGCGCCCCTTCGACTAGAGAATCGATGTTCTTGCGTGGCACGCTGCTCTCGACGAATACCGACTTGACGTTCCTGTTGACCAATACATCGACCAACTCGTTGATTCGCTGTAGCCCCGCTTCGGATTCAGTCGACAGGCCTTGCACGCCCATGACTTCCAATTCGTAGGCTCGTCCGAAATAATTGAACGCATCGTGCGATGTCACCAGCACGCGACTAGCTTGGGGGACTGTTGCGAGTGCGCGCTTGCCGTACTCATGCAACTTGGCCAACTCAGCTCGCAGACCGGCGGCCCGCTCGCGATAGGCCGATTCAGACGGTGGATCAATTCTCGAAAGTTCGTCGGCGATGACTTCGACACACTGCGACCATGCCGACACATCCATCCAGACGTGTGGGTCGTAGTGGCCTGCAAAATCGGGAGGTTCAAGCAGCGTCTTTTCGTCGAGCGCTTCGGTAACGGCGATGATCGGCTTCTGTCGAGCCATCTTGATCAACGTATCCGTCATCTTTCCTTCGAGCATTAGGCCCGAATAGAAAACCATGTCCGCGCTCATCATCGTTTGCATGTCGTCTCGGGTCGCCTTGTAGAGATGCGGATCGACACCCGCGCCGCAGATCTGAGTGACCTGCACCCGCTCTCCGCCGACCACTCGCACCAGATCCGCCACCATGCCGACGGTAGCGGTGATCGCGATGGGGGAATTTGGATCAACGCGTGCCGCTGCGTGAGATGGGGGCTGAGCTCGCGAATTCCCATGGGGGCCAGCCGAATTGTTGCAGCCGACGACACCGACAGCTACAACTGCGCTAAGGATGATGGCACCGACTGCGGCACGGTAGACGGCGCTGGCTACCGGCAGAGGGCCAAGGGCAGGGTAGCGTTGCATCTTAAGGCTGGCTCCAACAAACTATGAGGGACATTTCCAGCACCGCAGGCTGCAAAGTACGTCAAACGCCCGGCTTTTATAGTAGCCTGTGCTACAAATTTTGCCCAGGGGGAATTCGGCTTAAAACCCACATTTTGATCGATGCCGGGCACGCCGCCCAGTGGTGGCTGACGAGGCGGTGTTAAGCAGGTGAAAATACATGGCCGACGGCCTTTCTCAACATAGCCTGGGGCATCGCCCCAGGACGTGGGGAAACACGACGCTTTTTTGGCCAACGGCCATATTCAATAGACGAGGTTTGATTATGACCGTTGGCTAAACGGTGCGTGTGGGTTTCAGCTCCTGGGGCGATGCCCCAGGCTATGATAAATATGGCCGTTGGCCAAGGAAACCAATGTAAGCACTGCAACTGGATCGACGTCTCGCCCGCTCACGCTAAGTTTGAGCCTGTGGATCGAAGGATAAAAAATGCGAGGTAAAAGATTGATGCTTTTCACCGACCGAGCAGCAATCGTCCGGCACGTGGCAGGTGTGATTCAGACAGGGCCGCAACTCGCAGAGCAACGAGTTTGTGCACGAAAATCGAAATTCTGAGATTGTCGTCGTCGAGCGTGACCTAAGGTGTCACACGCGAGTGAGATAAATAGAGTGTTGGGACGCGGCAGACCAACGACTTTACTTCGCCGCGGGAACCTTGCTCAAGGAAGAAATGCCATGTTAGTTCTAAGTCGCAAAGTGGGTGAGAAGCTGGTTATCGACGGCAACATCACTGTGGAAGTAGTGCGGATCCAAGGCAATCGCATAACCTTAGGATTGGTGGCTCCCGCCGACGTGAAGATCCTGCGCAGTGAATTGAGCTCGCCCACTGAACTGAGCTCGCCCAATGAATCGGCCGATAAGCACAAGCAAAACCAGCAATCGGCTATGCGCCAAGCGTCGTAGAGTGAGTGGCATGAGGCGGCAGTGCTAGGTCGACGCCATCCACCCTTTGCGCCTGCCCCCAAACGGGCGACAATGCGAACGCTATGCATTGTATCCGTCCTATTGGCCCCGAGGGTTTTGTAGTGAGTGAGCTTCCCAACTGTCCCCAGTGCGATTCAGAGTTTGCCTATCAGGATGGGCTGCTGCTCATCTGTCCCGCGTGTGGGCATGAATGGAATCCGGCCGACGCTTCACAGGCCGAAGACGATACGGTCCGCGATGCCAACGGCAACCCACTGCAATCGGGCGATTCAGTGATCGTCATCAAGGATCTAAAAGTGAAAGGCTCGTCGCAAGTGGTCAAGGGTGGCACCAAAGTCAGAAAC
>CAKQNH010000656.1 GCA_934255105.1 uncultured Pirellulaceae bacterium | reverse complement strand
TGACTAATGACTAATGACTAATGACTAATGACTAATGGCTAATGGCTAATGGCTTATGGCTTATGGCTTATGGCTTATGGCTTATGGCTTATGGCTTATGGCTTATGGCTTATGGCATCGCTGGATAATGGCTCGGATTACCCGTGGGCTCTTATTCGATTTTCATAATGACTACCGTAATGTCATCATGAGAAACGCGCGTGCCAGCAAAAGTGGCGGTGGCCTGCAGCAACTCTTGCGCGATGTTGGCGGCGGATTGTTGTCGGAATTGCGCAACGGTGGCTACCAATCGAGCTTCGCCGAACATCTGCTCGCTGGCGTTGCGAGATTCGAGAATGCCATCGGTCACTAGTATGAGAACCTCGCCGGCTTGCAGGCCGTTGAGCGTGCGAGTCTTCACGGTCAGCTCACTGAGAATGCCCAGAGGGGGAACATCCGCTTCCAGCAGGTGGCTCGTGCCGTCATTGCGTAGCAGGTAGGCCACGTGCCCGGCTCCAGCATAGTGCAGTGAGCGGGTGGCCGCGTCATAGCAAGCGGCAAAGAGCGTGACGAATTCGCTGGGTGACACGCAGTCCACTACCGCGCGATTTCCATAGGTTAACAATTCGCCCACATCGTCGAGTGTGGATGCCAAGCCGCGCAGCGAAGCACGTGTGGAGGACATCAACAGCGCAGGGCCAATACCGTGTCCGCAGACATCGGCAATGACCACCGCGGTCAGACCGCTGCGCAGCTTGAGGTAGTCGAAGTAGTCGCCACTGGTCCATTCAGCGGGCTGGGAGACTCCATGGATATCAACGTGTGGTAGTTCAATAGTGCCTACGGGCAGCAGGCGGCGTTGAATGCGCTGGGCCAGCTTGAGCTCTTCTTCGGTGGCGCGGACGAACGTGGTCAGTTGCCGATGCTCTCGCCGCAGCGACTTGTCCGCTTCGGACAGGCGCAGGAAGAACGGTTCAATAAGCGCCATTCCTCCGAGCAGTAGAATGGATGCTAGGAGCGCGGCAACCGAGGAGAGCCACAGATTGCGGTCGTCGAACAGCGTCGGCGTCTGAGCCCAGTGTTCGGAGAGCGTGGTTAGGCGGAGAATAGCCCCCACGCTAGCCGCCGCAGAGAGCAGGAACCAAGCTGAATAGATGCGATAGCGAAAATTGATCCGCAGCGCCAGCCCGGCAGCCAGAAGCTGAGCTAGGGCGGCGAGGATCAGAATTGTTTTGAACGCCATCGTGTCGGTAAATTCGCGTGTCAGTCTACGAAGCCATTAGGCAGACTACCAAGCCATTAGGCAGACTACCAAGCCATTAGGGCTGAATACTGGGCAGGCGAATCAAGAAGGCGGTCCCCTTGCCCACTGAGCTCTCGACGCGAATGCGGCCAGCATGCGCGTCGATCACTTCTTTACAAGCAGACAATCCTACTCCAGTCCCCCCTTTGCCAGAAGCGTCGGGACCGCTTTTCGTGGAAAAGAAGGGGTCGAAGATACGCGGTAAAACTTCGGCGGCGATGCCTGTACCCGTATCGCGAACCGACAAAATCACATCCTGCGACTTGGCGTCTAACTGCAGGGCCACCCGCACGCTACCCCCTTCGGGCGTTGCTTGACGAGCGTTGACCAACAGATTGATCAACACCCGCTGCAGATCGCTGGCCGAACCGTGAATTTGCGGCAAGCTCTCCTCCAGGTTGACTTCCAGATGGATCCGGTACTTGCGAAATTCGCGTTCGAGCAGCAGGAGCGTGTCTTCCACAATGCCGCGCAGATCGACGGGCTCCATCTGGCCATTGCGATTGCGGGCCAGCGATAAAATGCTCCCCGTGATCTTGGTGGCTCGGTTGGCGGCATCGAGTATGCGCGTGAACGCCTTGTCGCGCGATGCGTCGTCCGTATGTCGCTGGCCCAATTTGGCATAATTCAAAATCGTCATCAACAGATTATTGAACTCGTGCGTCGTCGTGCTGGTTAGCTCGCCAATTACGGCCATCCGCCGCCCGAGTTCCAATTGGGTGCGCAGCAGTTCCACTTCGTTTTCCAGTTGGGCAATCTTCGCCGACGCAGCCTGTTCGGGCGGCAGAGCTCCCGGCGCGTGGCTCACGGGGAGGGCGGCGGTAGGGTGCGCTTGCGCGGGAGTGGGTACGGATTGCATACGACAGCCTTAAATAAATGCGGGCTTACCATTCGAGACGGCTCGCCAGCCCTGAGGTCATGGCTGACGTACCTAGTTGATCTATCGGCGCGCCGCTTAGGCAGTCTGTAACGAACCGGCAGGACTCGCATCAACCACGCGGAAACAGGCAAGCACCAATTGCCCTGCGGACCCCAATAACCGGGGCAACAGGAGCCCCCTAGGCTACGCGCTCGCCCAGAAGCCCGTGGTTTAACAGCCGCAGAGATTGGCTCAAGTTTGCGGCGGCGCGGGGTCATCATCGGCGGCAGGCGGAGCGGTGGGGCGGTCGAGCCCCAGTTGTTCGATGCGGCGCAGCAAGCGA
The DNA here is from genome assembly GCA_934255105.1 of uncultured Pirellulaceae bacterium. GTDB lineage: Bacteria > Planctomycetota > Planctomycetia > Pirellulales > Pirellulaceae > Aureliella. Next base: position 1,011 of record CAKQNH010000656.1, on the reverse strand, counting down.
GGGCGGCTGATTCCCAGCAGCCGCGCTGCTTGAGCGCGATTGCGGGGGGAGAGCTGCAGCGCGCGGCTGAGCATGATGCGTTCACACTGTAGCAGCACTTCATCTAGGTCGATCGCTTTAACTTGGCTCAGCTCGCTTTGCTTGGAAGCGCTCGAGTAGGCACGCACTTCAACCGGCAAGTGACCGGGCTGAATGTTGGCTACCAACACCGCGCGCTCTACGGCTTCCACGATCGCCTGGGCCAACTGCCGGCAATTTCCTGGCCAGGGGAACGCCTCCAGCAGTCGCAAGGCTTCGGGAGTGAAACCCAACTGGGCGCGGTGTTTGTTTTGACAAGTGACTGCCAGTAGATGCGCGGCTAGCGGCGCGATGTCTTGGCGGCGCTGGCTCAAGTCTGGGACGACTATTTCGATCGTCGATAGTCTAGAAATCAACTGGCTCCAAGCGGGGCCGCGGCCGGCGAGCTGTTCAGCCCGGCAATCGCTCACGGCGGCCGCCATGCATCGCTGGCTATTGTCCCCCAGCCACTGGCTCAGATATTCCACGACACCCGCGTCGAGGTGTTCGAGGTGCTCAAGCATGAGCAATTGGCTCAGCCGCAGCGATTCAGAGTGCCGTCGGCCACTAAAGAGGTCGAGCATTTCTGCCAATATCCCCCCGTCGACGACTCGGCAATCGACGGAGAAAAGTTGACCAGCCAGTCGAGGCAACCCGGCTTTTTTCAGTCGTCCCAGGTACACGCTGCGGACAATGTTTGAAGGGTCCATGCCCACCGCACTCGCGACCAGTAGATTGCAGGGCTGGGCGATGGCCAATTGCGCACGAGTCATAGCCAGTTCGATGGCGGGGCTGGTGCCGATCAGCGAATGGAGGCCGTCCAGGGCGGGCCAGCGACTGCGGATGCGCGTCAGCACGTCCGACTGCATTTGCCGCCGCTGCAGGCTGAGGGGCTCGGCGGATGAAACCTGAGCCGCTAACTGCGACCACTGGCCGAGCACGACGGCGGTAGCG
>CAKQNH010000655.1 GCA_934255105.1 uncultured Pirellulaceae bacterium | reverse complement strand
CCCTCCACCAAAGTACACAAAGTCGACGGAACGACCGGCCACAGCCGGCGCGCTAGCATAGTTTGCCAACTCGTTCAAAAGGACATCGATGTAGTTGTCCGTCTGCTCGTGCGTTGGCCGATCGTACGACCGATAGTAGCAGTAGTGGCAACGTTCAGCGCAAAACGGAACGTGCAGATAGAGCCCCAGCGGGACATCGACCGCAGCCCCGCGCGGCTCGTCGAAAACGGCCGGGACCGCAGCTAGCTGCTCTTTGTTCCAACACGAAAATGGGGGATAGCTGGAAACGAAATAGTTTCCTGCGCTCGGTTCCGCGGCTTCACAGCCCAGACAATCGCCGGTCGATTCGGTTGGTGCGGTCACGCTCTGCTCCTCGCTACTGGCTACTGGGGCTCGCGCACCATAAAAACTCGATCGACATACACATGCTGCACTTCGTCGGGACGCTTCGGCGGAGCGACCCACAGATACATCGCATCCGACAGAGAGTGCGAACCGAGGTCGAAGACATGGTAGTCTGACCCGCCCGCCTGCTGGACGGTCACCGACTGATGTGCCACCGATTGCTTTTCGGCGGAATCGTAAATCCCCATGGTCATCGCCACCCCCTCTTGCGCTGTCGCGTCACAGCGGGCTGCGACATAGACATGCCACGGGTTGAGCGGCACAATATCGCTGCTGAACGTGAGCGCCGTGGCCCATTCTGCATGATCGCCGGGCATGCGAATGGCATGTCCGTCCGACGCACTTGCATCTTCGACAAACTCAGTCCACTCGCCCGCCTTGGAGATCCTGAACTCACCGTCTTGATAGTCCAACCAGTCGGTCGCAGGCAGACCCTCGACTTGAGATGGAATCTTGGCTGGCGGGCCGTATTTTCGCAGCAGTGCGTCGGCGCGTTCAGCAAACGGATGATTCTCTCGCCAATTTCCGACTCCGTTGTGGCGACACATTTGGACAAACTCTTCACATGCCGCTTTAGGATCGCTTGGGCCAGCAAACGGAAGGTGCTGAATGAGCGAGGCGCGTTTCAAGGGAGTGTAGCGAGAGAGCCAAACATGATCTAGCGGCAATCGTTCGCGGCGCACGCGCGCCGCTAGTATCGCATCGCCGGCCACGGCCGCTTCGGCTTTGGCAAATAGTTCAACCGCTCGGTTCAAATCTTCCAGAGTCAGCCAGGCCGACGTGTCTGGCATGAAGCAGCGCAAATAGAGTCCGGCGCGCTCGCCCGCATCGTTGATTAGGTTGAGATACTCTTTCAAATGGGGTGCCGCCGAACCGTAGTAACCCTGCAGGAATTCGTCGAACAGCGCCGCTTCATCCTGGTCTGGGTTCCACATCAGGTGGGCGATCAACCAGGCGCGCATGCGAACGAAATCGCCAATGCCACTTTGCGAGTCCCCTTGCTCAAACAGTCCCACCACATTGTTCTTGACAAAAAAACGTATGTTCGGTGCCAGCACGCTCAGGTTTGGGTGAGGGACGAGATAATTGGAGAAATTCGTCACGTAATCCCAGACAAACAGACGTGGAGCGATCTTGCTCCAGGCTTCGATATCCTTTCGGAATGGCTCGTTCTGCTCACCTTCCCCCAGCGTTTGGGCGAACGAGCATTCGATGGAACAGAGTCGCACAACCACGTTGTCGCGTGGCCGAACTTTCAAGGGTGCCGTGCGCGTGTATTGGTAAGCTAGCGTTTCGACCCACACATCGGGGAACTCTTTTTCGACCTCTGCAGCGATCGCGTTGACGAATCGCAACAGGGGCCCCGCCTCTGACCCATCTTCCTTCACTACCGCTTGGCACTTGTCGCACTGACAGGCACCATACCAATCGTTCTGGCTAATCGAGATTAGCTTTGCCCCTGGATCGCTGGCCAGTCGCTCGAGTACCACGCGGGTCATCTCGGCTCGCATCGCATCGTTGGTCAAGCACAACTGCGCTCGCTCATGCGCTCGTTTACCGTCGATCAAACTGTACCACTCCGGGTGCTGCTCAAAGTAGACCGCTGGTGGCAGGAACGGAAAGAAGGTATGTACAAAATCGGTGAAGCGAACATTGCCACCTAGTGCCGGATCGGCCGAAGCACTGTGGCCATTGAGTCGTTGCCGAGCTGCGAACTTGGCGTCGAAAGCATCGCGGTAATACGCCTCGCGGCTCTTCAGCAACGGTGCATAGTTGATCGAGAGTGACGGAATGCTCAGCGTCGGCTGATGAGGAATCGTCTCTTCGGTCGACGTCCACCAGCGACAACCGACCTGATCTTCCAAGAAGGTGTAGACGGCATACAGCGTTCCTCGCGGCCCGGCCCCCACCAGTATCAACGAGTTGCTATCGCTCTGAATCACGATGGCGTCATCGCCCAAGTCTTCGAGCTTTAAGTTCGGAAGCAGTTCGGCCACTCGTGGGGAGGGTCCGACGACGATCTGTTTCGCATCGCGCTCGACTTCAGCACAGAGTCGGATGGGGAGCTCCGCTCCGGTGACTTGCTTTAGGATCGATTGCAGTTCCATGGCAGCGGTCTGCTCTGCCGCCCTCGGTTGGTCAGCTACCACGATGACACACTGCGGTTGGCCGCTGTCTGCGATCACGAACGGTTGTTCAGCGGCGGCAGCTAGAGTCCAGTTAAACAAACAACATAATAAGCAGGCGATCAAGATGCGAGGTAGACCGACGGCGGAGCGTCGGGCCACATTGATCAAGCAAGGTTTGAGGAGAGAGGTGAAATGGGAAGGGGTTTGTCCACGATCGGTTTTCTGGTAACGAAACCCGGCGAAATTTCGAACACCAGTCGAGAAAATACCGTTCATGGCAACACCTGGAGAATAAAAATAGTTGGAAGGCTAGCGTCTGGTAGCAATTGAAATTTGCCCTACGGCTCAAGCCGTAGCGTATACATCGTCCGACCAATTTCACGGGCGGCTTCAATCGTTTCTGCATAGGGCGTATCGCATATGTCCACAAAACCGATTTGATAGTTTTCGCCATCGCCGCGACCGGTGGCAGCTTGGTCTCCGTACTGAAACCAATGCGCTCCGACCCAGATGGGGTTTTTCAAGGCACCTGTCACGTAATCGCGATAGGCATCGGCGCGCGCTTGTTGGCTGTCGGTTGGCTTGAGCCCGGTGTGGAACAAGCCGCGGTCGAGCGCACCAAAGTGATACTCGCCAATGATCGCAGGCATATCGATACCATCGGGCAACTTGTAGTCGGCCACAGAGTACTCGTAGCGGTTGTAAGCGATCACGTCACAGTATTTTGCCGCAGATCGAACCGCCCTTTCATTGACCCATGCAAAACGGCAGCCGAGGTAGAGCGTGTCTGGCGCGATAGCTTTGACCGCGTCGCGACAGACGCGAAAGTACTCATCGGCCAGACGCGTATAGAACGCTCGCAAGTCATCCCCGGCCTTCTCGACGTCCGGTGCAGTCTGCTCGCTCAGCACTGCATCCCACGACTTGTACTCCGTTCCCCACGCGGCGTTGAGTGATTGAACGTTG
>CAKQNH010000654.1 GCA_934255105.1 uncultured Pirellulaceae bacterium | reverse complement strand
GTCGGCTCGCCACCGCCACTCGGGGCAGCGCGTGAGGTACTATTGCGGCGATTATCACGTCTTGCCCTTCGAGGACGAATCGATTTCGGGCGTGTTTTATTTGGAGAGCTTGTGCCACAGCACGCAGCCGGAGCAGGCGCTGAGCGAAGCGGCGCGGGTGCTCAAGCCGGGCGGCCGTGTCGTAATGACCGACGGCTATCTGCGACGCCCGCTGGACCAGACATCGCCACTGTTTCGCAACGTGGTCCAAGGTGTGGCGCATAACTGGGCGGTCCCTATGTTTCACGAACTGGAGCTGGCTCGGGCTTGGACGGGCGGTGGTCGCCTGCGCCTGGTCGAGGACATCGAGTGTGGCTGGCGTCTAGGGCCGTCGGCCTTGCACGCGGCACATTTGTCCGCTGTGCAGTTGCTGAAGCTGGTGTTTGCGCGCGGCGTCACCGCGTGGCAATGGCGGCACTTGACCGCATCCGCTTACACCATCGCTCTGGGCCTCTACCGCCGCCACTTCCGCTATCATCTGTTGGCGTTTGAAAAACAACAATTGCCGTAGCGATAGGCTCTATAGAATTGCTAAGCTGGGGGCGAACCAAACCAGCACTGGTAGATCGGGTTGACTTTAGGGGCTGAAGCGAGGCTACTGCCTGCTCGGGGCATTTCGACTATAGGCATTGCAGCGGCGTCGCAATTCATTCTACGCCCAACTGCCGCGCCGGTTCGATAATGTAAGCAGCGGCCCTGGCGACCACTTGGCAGCCGCCGTACGGAGTAACTTTACGAGACCAGCTCGATCGCAATCCCAGGAAGGGCCAATCGATGAGACCATTTGACCGCAGAAGATTTCTCACCACATCCGCATTCATCGGCGGCACCGCTTGGTTGACCGGTTCGCTGCTGGCCGACGAGCCAGCCACCGGCGCTACCAGCGAGCCCGTCTATCGCATCTCAAAGAGCGATGGCAATCATCCCCCGACTGCGTCGGCACACCCGCTGGACCCAGCTCTGGAAGTTGCGCGAGGTAGCTTACAACACATCCGCCAGAATATCCACGATTACTCGGCCATTTTGGTTAAGCGCGAGCTGATCGACGGTTCTCTGACTGATTATGAGTACATGGGGGTCAAGGTCCGCAACCGCAAGCAAGCCAATGGGCAGTTGATCACGCCGTTCAGTGTGTACATGGCCTTCCTGAAGCCGGCAGCGGTCAAGGGTCGCGAAGTGATCTATGTCGAAAATCAAAACCAAGGCCATGTGGTCGCTCACGAAGGTGGTATGAAGGGACGCTTTTTGCCCACCGTTACACTAGATCCGCATGGCATGCTAGCTATGCGCGGTCAGCGCTACCCAATCACTGAAGTCGGCTTAGAAAACCTTGTCGTCAAATTGATTGAGAAGGGGGAGCGCGACCGTCAGCGAGGTGAGTGCGACGTGCAGTTCCAGCAGGGAGCCAAGGTCGGCGGCCGCGAGTGCACGGTGCTGTCCGTTAGCCACCCGGTGGAGCGTCCGTACTTCGATTTCCACATCGCTCAGATCTTCATCGATAATGAACTCAACATGCCGGTTCGCTACTGTGCGTACACGTGGCCCGAGACGGTTGGCGGCGAGCCAGTGTTGTTGGAGGAATACACCTACCAAAACATCAAGACTAACATCGGTTTGACCGATGCGGACTTCGATCAGAAGAACAAAAAGTACAACTTCTAGGGGCTGCTTAAGACTAGAGAGCAGTTTCTTGAGGGTGCCCTCCCCTCGCCTAGGCTCGACCCCTCCCGCTGCGCGGGCAGGGGTGCCATAGGAAGTTAGGGGTGGCACAGGATGGCAGAGTTGCTGAGGAAGAGCTGGCAGCCAACTAGCGTCTGTAACGATGTCGGCTTGTGCTGATAAGGATGGCAGGGTTGCTGAGGAAGAGCTGGCAGCCAAAGCACATGCCGCTCCAGGTTTGTTGCATGGTTTCTACTCCCCGAGTTTCTTTTCACTCACTGGCTCTTCTCCGTTTGGGAAAGGTCGAGCCTAAGCGAGGGAGAGGGGGGAGCGCAATCCGCTTCCACACATGATAGCGTCCTAGGGGCGCATTGAGAGTCACTTGGCTCACAGTATTTGGGCTAGTTGGAGTACGGCGCGAAGGATGACTCTCAATCGGGGCAGGATGAACTGCGCAATCCCTCAGGTGCGTCAAATTTCTAGTGCGAGGCTGAGCGATTCTGGCGACTGATCTGGAATCTGACGAGCGAACTCAGTACTCTTCGAGATGCTTCTGCACTCGAAGAGATATACCTGAATGTCAGCCATCGCCGTACGCTCAAAAGAGTCTCTAATTGCCTTGGCCAATTGGACCTGGCTGGTCTGGATTTGCTTGGCAATTGCCATCTACGGACCGCCGCCGGCTTGCGGCCAGCAGCCACTGGCTGGCGACTCGGGCAATGTGCGGCCACAGACTGTGGTACTGGCAGCGCACAGCGATGACTCGCCCTCGTCCGCTTCCGACGATCTGCTAACCGCTGAGAAGATCGCCGCCGAGATCGTGGCTGTGGATGCCGTTGCGGATATCGACGCCGACACAAAAAAGGATCTCGTCGATCGACTCACCAAAGCCGCCAAGTGGTTGCAGGATGAGACCGACGCGGCCAGACGCAAGGTAGACTTAGATGCTCAGATTGCGTCTATCCCCGAGGCGCTCAGGCTGGCTCGCGAGGAGCTGGCTAAACCGCCGCATACACCGCACATTGATTTCCCTACCAATCCTACCGTCCCCTTGCTCGAAGCCAAGCTGGCCGAATTGCGGCAACAGGTCGAAGCCGACGAAGCGATCTCGAAGAACAGGGATGACGAGGTCGAGAATCGCGTCAAACGCATCTCTGACATCAGCAAAGAACTAATCGAGGTCGAGAAGAGAATTGCCGACGCCAAGGCGCTGTTGGGCGCGCTGACGTCTGCCGATTTGGTTTCGCGGATCAAACAGATCGAGCAGAAATCGCGTCTACGGAGTCGCCAGCAACAGATGGCTACGCTCAAGACGGAATTGCAGCGACTGGAGGCTGTTACCGAACTGCTGCCGATGCAACGCGACTTAGCCAAACGGAGCGCATCGAGCAGTAAAAAACTTCTGCAAAGCTGGCAAACCTCAGTGGATTCTTGGCGCAAAGAGGAGTCCAAGCGACAGGCTGCCGAGGCGCGGCGGGTTGCGGAAAATTCCCATCCCGCACTCAAATCGCTGGCGACCAAGAATGCCCAGATCGCGGAACGCCGGATTCAGACTGCGGCCGGCATCGAGCGGTTAGCCAAGACGATCAAGGCGCTCGAGGAGAGCACCAGCCAATATAAGCTGGCTTTCAAGGAGCTGAAGGAAAAGGTTGAGCATGCTGGTGCGACATCATCCACCGGCGTGCTACTGCTCAAGCAGCGCGACGAACTGCCTCCCGCCAGCCAATTCCAGACGCAAGCGGCGTTTGTGCAGCAGGCAATGCCCGATGCACATCTGGAACTGCTACAACTGAATCAGCTCAGCCGCGAAATGGCGGATCCGGCGGAGA
>CAKQNH010000653.1 GCA_934255105.1 uncultured Pirellulaceae bacterium | reverse complement strand
AAAAACAGCTTCAGACCACTTCATTTACTACGCTAAACGCAAACCTCGTTTTCACATCTTCCGTCTGACCAATACAATTGAAGGGTTCAACCCGTCAGATCACGTAGAGACGAGAGTTTCGCGGCTATATTATTTCCGCGATGCTCACCGCGTCGCACAGATCATTAATCGTGACGCGAAATCTTTTAATCGGGCTGCCGTCGATATGGAGCAGCAGTTGGCCGACAAGTCGCGGACGGTTGCTGACCAGGCTACCGATGAACGCCGCGCCAAGGAGCGCGAGGCAGTCAGAGCGGCTGAAGCGACGCGCGAAGCCGAAGGAGAATTGCAGCGAGCCGAAACCAACGCTCAGCGCGCTGCAGCAGAGGCGGCAAATGCGAATGATCAGATTCGACAGCTAAACGACATCCTGAATGATCCCACACGAGCGCTTACAGAATCCGATAGGGCGCAGCTCAATAGGGAAATTGGACAGGCAACCGACGCACGCACCAGTCTGGAACAAGTTTTCGAAGCAGAACGCCGTCGTGCAACGGCCGCTGCTGATAAGGTTCAAGCCATGCGCGCCGCAGAAGCGGGGGCGAGCGAACGCTGGCAGTCTTCGATTGCCGTAGAAGATCGCGCACGCGAAGAGCAGTTCCGCCGCGAAGTTGCGGCGGCGCATACGGACCCCGACACCTACGCGGCCGGTAAACCTGGTTCGGACGACCCGGTGCGACAGGTCTCGGTCTCCGTGATTGGCGAAGGTCTGATTCACCTGCGCGGCCCCATCAAAGGAATCAACATCATCCGCACGATGATCAACCAGATCGATGCGCCCGTGGGACAAGTCCGCGTAGGAGTGCATACCGTGCAAATCAACGGTGAAAAGGGAGACCGCATGGAAGTGGTCGCCAGCAAGGTCCAGCGATTTGTCGACCACTCCAGATTCCTAACATTGCAATCCGCTGAGATGTTGCGAAAGTCCATCGTCCAAGTCGCTGCGCAGCGCGCAATCGAATGCGGCAACGTGCCAGGTTTGAGTCAAGCCGATCGCGATCGCAGTTACCTCTATTCATTCTTTGGCCAGGACTTTATTCGTGAACTTGAGATAATGGATTCCGAGTTTCTTGCGACCGGCAATAAATTGCTGTCCATCCACTCGATGGATTCAACCAGTTTGGCGTCTGCACTATTCATCATGGCGCTGGCCAAGAATTCAACTCGCATACAGATCCTACAAACATTTGAAGCGAAGATGGCTGGCGAATTGCCGAGAGCTGAGCAAAACTACTTTGAAGCGGGACTCACCTGTGATGGCAAGCACAAGCTGTTTGACAAGCATTGCCAGAGGAACGAATTTACGCTGTTGTCGCAGAACGCTCGTTTTCAATCGATCCGCGGGATGTTCGACGTCGAGATCGCCGAAGACGACACGATGACTCCCATGCAACGCGAGTTTCTCAAATTGGCCCAGATCTTCAAAAGCCAGTTGGTCGTTGAAATGGAACTCAAGCAGCGCGTGATGGAGCGATCTGTCATCGAGGAGCGAGTGGGCGATCGAGCGAAAGAACTCGCAGATGCACTCAAGAATGAAACCGATGCAAATAAAGCAAGGCAGTCGTCGCAGAACGCCCTGCGCCAGGCACAGAATGATGCAATCGCAGCGTCGAGAGAGTTGACATCGATTATTTCAAGTTTCAAGGTGTACATGGAAGTAATGGCTGACAGCATAAACCAATCCAGGGCCATTCAGACTTTCATCAGAGCAAATGCAAACGCAAACGCAAACGCACAGTCGAGAATGCCGCGCGAACTAATCCAACCAAGTGCGCAAATGGAGCTAATGAGTGAGAGTGAGATTAATGCACGTTTGGACAAACTAACTGAGGTAGCGCAGCAAATCGGAAATGATTTGGGGATGTCACGATTAGAGGTACAACCTCCTCCCCTGTCCCGGGAAGCCACCACGCCTGTTTCTCCAGAAGATATTTCAGCAGCCAAGCGATTAAAAAGAGCTGAAGCCGTTGAGGATTATTCGGAAGACGCTATAGCAATTGCTGAAGCCAAAGCTTCCAAACTTTCCATATTGTTAGACGAGTTGGCGCGCATTACTGCCGCGCTCGCGAGTACAGATCCTGACATCCCACAGCTCTATCAATGTTGGCTCAGGGTCGAGCAGGCCCTGGCGTCTGAGCTAGCCAATTCAAAGTCAGCCGAATCAAAAGCGGCGATGGAACTGGGCCGAAAAAGCTTTCAAGTACTTCTGGAGAAGAACCTCGATTACGACTACGCCGTCGGCCGAGCCGAGGCTTCTCGTCGGCCACTGGATCATAAGAAATTTCTCGACATGCTCGTCGACGAGATGGAAGACAAGTACATCGAACTCTTGGAAGGTACGCGGGCGCATACCGCAAACATGGATGCGTATATCAAGCGGTTGATGACCGCACTGGATGACGATTTCAATACTCAATTTTACTTTCCGACATTCCGTAAGGTTCGCGAAGCAAGTCAGATGTGGGATGTCCAATTGGGACAGGTGGAGACGACTAGCGTGCTAGCGAATAACCGCGCCTTTGCGAAAGTGTCGCCGCAAGCCACCATGGAATTCGATCTCCCCAAGCGTGATATCTTGATATCGGAAGGGATGAACGGGGCTAAGGCCGTGATCGATGATATTGGGGCACTCGCACAAGACCCAACATTCCTAGCGCTCGCTCAAATGAAAAGCGGCTCTCCCACTTCAACGCCAATGGGGGGAACTAATGGAGGGCAAGCAACGGTGCGCAATGTACTGCCGGGCCTATCCACCGATACCGCCGAATCAGTCATGGGCCAGCAAGGCCCAGGCGGCTCGAGGTTCGGTTCGGCCATGGAAGCACTGATTCCCGATCCGGCAATCTACAAGTTTGAAACGGGTACGGGTTGGGAGATACGCCCGGTCATTCAGCCCGACGGTCAAGCACTGGTGTTCCATTTCAACTACATGTACACCACCAACGTTCGCGAACCGGTGCGGGCGGACGAAAAGCATCTCGGTCGCGTTAAACGCCACTTTGTCGATACGGACGTGCAGCTTAGTAACTTTGAGTTGCGCGAGATCAGCCGCTACACCGTGGCGCTCAAGACTTCACGCACGTCGCGCGGCGTGCCACTGCTCGAGGACGCTCCGGTAGTTGGCGCACTATTCCGTCCACTGCCCAGCGACGAGTCATCGTTGCAGCAAAACGTGATCCTGGGTCAAGCTACAATTTTTCCCACTGTATTCGATTTGATGGGCTTGCGCTGGGCTCCGGTCGTCGCCGACTTGGATCCACTGCGATTGTCGAACGACGAGTTTATCGTCCGCAACCGCCACCGGGCAATTACCAATCGCGTCTTTGACGAGGCCAGTTCGGAAGTCGATAAGTTCTTGAGGATCCCCGAAGCCGACCGACGAATGGACTTGTATCGCTCGCAGGAAACCATTCCATCTGTTCATCCGAATGGATATGACGGCCCTGGTGCGAACCTCCGCGACATCCAGCTTCAAGAGGGTTACGATC
>CAKQNH010000652.1 GCA_934255105.1 uncultured Pirellulaceae bacterium | reverse complement strand
GCATGTCCTGGATGACGACGAACTGGATTTCCCGTTTGCCGATCCCACCCGCTTCGAAGGACTCGAGAGCGACGATCATTTGACCTGCAATCCCAAAGCACTGCGCGAAGGCTACTTACAAGCACTCGAGCGATTCCTGGATCGCGTGCGGCGTTCTTGCGCGGCGTCCAAGAGCGACTACTTGCTGATCCGCACCAGCGACGCACCCGACGCCGTACTATCCAAGATCCTCAGCGATCGTCTTCGAACGGTACGGAGATAATTGACGCTATGCAATTTCTCTATCAACCGTTGACCTTGGGATTTCTGCTGGTCGGCGTGCCGATCCTGATCCACTTGATCAATATGTTGCGGCACCGCAAGCAGAAGTGGGCCGCCATGGATTTTTTGCTCGAGAGCTATCGACGCAATCGACGCTGGGTATGGCTCAAGCAGTGGCTGCTGCTGGCCGCGCGCATGTTAGCCATGCTGCTGCTGGTGGCTATGTTAGCCAAATGGGTCAGCAGCTCTAGTTGGCTGGGAATGTTGGGTGGCCAAGCCACGCACCACTACGTGTTGTTGGACGACAGCTATTCCATGGCTGCCGTCGATGCCAACGATTCAGCCTATGCCAGCGCATTGAGAGCCGTCAATTCTTTGGTTCGTTCGGTTGCCGCGCAGCCGGGCCAACATCAATTGACGCTGTTGCGATTGAGCCGTGCGACTCTGGCCACGCGGGCTGATGGTGATCAAGCACGCATCGACGCCGCGGCTGACCTGTTGGCCCAGACGGTTCCGCAGGACCCCGCTAAACTGCTCGATAGAATTTCGGCAACTGAGCCCAGTGCTCTGCAACTCTCGGCCGACGATGCGCTGGAGTTGGTCACGCCACTTATTGCTTCTAACACTGCAGAACAGGCGCAAGTCTATCTATTGAGCGATCTGCGACGCAACGAATTCGGAGAGCCCGAGATACTGCGCAATAAATTGCGGGCGCTGGTCGAGGATGCGGCTGAGTTGCATGTGATCGATTGTGGCGGCGAATCAGCCGCCAATTTGTCGCTGGTAACAGTCGAACCCGAGCAGGAGGTCTGGGCGGCCGGAGTACCCTTAATGGTGCGCTTTCAAATTCGCAATCATTCCAATCAGATCGCCCGCAACGTAGTCGCCAAAGTGCGCTCGATCAGCTATGCGGCCGGGGCCATCGAGCCGCGCGTCGACAGTCCATACTCGGGCGAAACGCTCGATTTGCCACCGGTGTTGGTCGAGCAGATCGAGCCGGGGGAGACGGTGACTCGTCAAGTGCAGGTGATTTTCGGCACGGCGGGCCAACACGTCGTGGAAGTCACTTTACCCGACGATAGTTTGGCGACTGACAATCGTCGGTGGTCTGTAATTGGTATCCGTTCGTCGCAGCGCGTGTTGCTGGTCGACGGTGAAACCAATCGCTCCAATGCCTTTTACTTCCAAACCGTGCTCAGCCCCGACGCACGACTGCGGACCGGCATGACGTCAGAGCAAGTAGACGCGGCCGCGCTGCGCGACATGCCGCCCGAGAGTCTGGCAGGCTACGATGTCGTCGCTTTGCTGGACGTACCGCGCTTGGATGCCGCAGCGGTAGCCAAGTTGGAAGACTTCTGTCGTGGCGGCGGTGGCATCTTGGTCGTTTGCGGGCGGAACACCAACTTGCAGTTTGTCAATCAAGAGCTCTACCGCGAGGGAGCAGGTTTCTTTCCCGTGCAGTTGCAACAGATCGTCGAGAATCCGGACAGCGATGATGCACAGGGCCCGCCACAGGTGGCCGCCAGCGAACATCCCATCCTTGGCCCACTGCGGCAATTGAGCGCCAGCCCTTTTTCGATGTTGCAAGTTCGACGACAACTGCAACCGACGCCGGAGAGCCTACAGCGAACAGGTCTAGAACTGGTCGCCACCGGTCCCAGCGATTCGCCCCTGATCCTGGATCTAGGTTTGGGGGCAGGCCATGTGGTCACCGTGCTAACGGGGCTGACCAATGACTGGAGCAACTGGGCCCAAGATCCAACATTCGTGGTGGCCGCCTTGCGGACGCTTGGATATTTGGGCAGTTTTCGTCGCGAGCCGACCAGCTTGCCCATCGGTTCGCCGCTGGAGATGGTCGTCACCGATTCGGCCGTACTACCTGAAGCCGAAATCCTGATGCCTGCCAGTCGCGTCGGCGGACCACGGCTAAAATTATTGCGCCAGGTCGTCGTCGATCCGCAGGACAGTTCCATCTCGCGACTCGATCTGACCATCGACCTGGCCGACATGGATCGCGACTTGATCGATGGCATGCTCCGCCCGGGCATTTACGAAATGTGGATGACCAACACTCAGGGAGAAAGACTGCTGCACAATGCGGCACATAATGTGGCCGCTGCCGAAGGTAATTTAGATCGCGTTACGCATACCGAACTAGAACAAAAGATGGCTGGTATACCGCTGGACATTCGCACGGCCGAAGCGGTCAGCGGCCGAGGGTTGAATTCGCCCGAAGCGTCGCATAGCACGCTGCTCATGGCCTGCCTAGCCGGGTTGCTGTTGATCGAACAATTGCTGGCTTATTCGGCCAGCTATCATGCTCCCCGCAGCGCTGGAGCTCGAGCATGAATGTTTTAGTTAATTCGCTATCAAGCCACACTGCTGCAGTGGTTCTCGCTGCAATCAATCACCGATTGCTGGCGGAAACACGCGTCATCTACCAATGGTTGCGGATAGAGCAGCTCGACCAGTGGTGGCATTGGCTGGCGTTGGCAGCCGCAATTTTCTTCTGCGCGACCTTTGTCGTCGCGTGGTACCGTCGCGATGCGGTCGAACATCACCGCGCGGTTGGGTGGGCGCTGACGCTGTTGCGCTTGGCTGCGCTGGCTGGATTGCTGCTCTACTTTTTCCAGCTCGACAAACGCACCGAACAACGCGTGGTGCGGGATTCACGCGTGGCCATTCTGGTCGACACCTCGCTGAGCATGTCGCTACCTGGAACACCCTCCCCCATCGGCCTTAGCCATGTTGGCACGCGAACTGACGAAGTCGTCGAACTGCTATCGCAATCCGAATTCCTACCGGCTCTGGCGCAGCAACATCAACTGTCGATCTATCGTTTTGATCAACTGCCGCGACCCGCAGTTATCGGTGCTGTAGAGAAACGCGGGGCGGCTGAGTCAGCTCCCGATGAAGATGCTTCGGAGGTCGATCGAGCTCAATTGACCAGTGGCCGCCAGAGGATGTTGGTCGCCGGCGTTGTTGGAATATTGAGTCTCCTGTGTCTGGCAGTTTCGTTAGGGGCACAGTTGTGGGGTGTCCGCAATTGGCGGACGGGAGGCTGGCTTCTACTGAGCGGTTCCGCATTGGCGCTGGTCGCTCTGGCGGTCGCAGCTCTAGCCATCGTTCCCAACTCGCGTTACCCGCTGGCGGCCTTGCTGGGCGCGGATCTGCCGCCGTTGGTCAGCGGCGTGATGGAAGTGAGCCAGGAGCAATCGCCCGAGTTGGTTTCGCTTCCCAAAAATTGGTCCGAAGCAGTGCAGCCC
>CAKQNH010000651.1 GCA_934255105.1 uncultured Pirellulaceae bacterium | reverse complement strand
CTTGAGGAAGCTGACCGCTTCCCGGCCATCGATGATGCGATGGTCATAGGTCAGCGCCAAGTACATTATGGGTTGCACGACGACTTGCCCATTGACAGCCATGGGGCGATCTTGGATTGCATGCAGCCCCAGGATGGCGCTTTGCGGAGGATTGACGATCGGCGTGCTGAGCATGGAACCGTACACACCACCATTGCTGATCGTAAAGGTGCCCCCTTCCAAATCCGTGGGTAGCAAGCGATTCTCCATGGCTTTCTTGGCAAAGTCGCCGATCGAGCGCTCCACGTCAGCGAAGCTCATCAGCTCCACATTGCGCAACACGGGAACGACTAGTCCCTTGCCGCCGCCGATAGCGATACCGATATCGTTGTAGTGGCGGTAGACGATGTCATTTCCACGAGTCTCCGCATTGACTGTCGGGAATCGTCGCAGAGCTTCGACACTGGCCTTGGCAAAGAACGACATGAAGCCGAGTTTGACGCCATGGCGCTCGAGAAAAGCATCTTTGTATTTGGCGCGCAGATCCATGATCGGCTGCATGTTGACTTCGTTGAAGGTAGTCAACAGGGCTGCCACCTGTTGGGCTTGCACGAGTCGCGCGGCGATCGTGCGGCGGATCATGCTCAGCGGCTTAACCTCTTCCATGCGGCCAGGCTCACCAGTGGCACCGGTCGGCACTCCCCCGCTGGGCTGCTTGGCGATCTCGGTTTCCAGAATGGGCGCCGATTTGGGCTGCTGAGCTGGTGGCTGGGTCGGCGTTTTGGCGGCCAGCACATCCTCTTTCAAGATGCGGCCACCAGGGCCCGTGGGAGTGATCTGGTTGGCGGTCAATCCGCGTTCGTCCATCAGTCGCTGGGCGGCAGGCATGACGCGCGGCTCATCACCTTGAACGGCAGGCGTTTTCGAGGTCGCTGCGGCTGTCCCTTTGCTTCCCGTCTTCTCTTGGCTAGCACCATTGTCGAGCTTTTTACTAG
Source organism: uncultured Pirellulaceae bacterium (assembly GCA_934255105.1). Taxonomy (GTDB): domain Bacteria; phylum Planctomycetota; class Planctomycetia; order Pirellulales; family Pirellulaceae; genus Aureliella. Next base: position 2,556 of record CAKQNH010000651.1, on the reverse strand, counting down.
CCGTAGACCCCTTACCGCTCGGCGTAGCTGCCGGCTCTTCGGCAGGTTCGATCTCGCACAGTACGTCGCCGACGGCCGCAAATTCTTCGCGCTGTTTGCGTAGGTTGCGCACGAATCCGGCTTGCGGCGCAGGGACTTGCACAGACGCCTTTTCGGTTTCCAGCTCCACGATGTTCTCATCGCGGTCAGCCCACTCTCCCTCTTGCTTGAGCCATTGGCCAATCTGCACTTCGGAGATCGACTCGCCCACCGAGGGAACTTTCACTTCAAGCATCTGCCACCACTCCGAAAAAAAGCAATTTATTCTTGTAGATTGTACGAGCCGTATTAGGGACAGTCCGCGAAGGCCTCATCGACCAGCTCGCTCTGCTCCAGTTTATGGGTATTAGCGGAGCCTGTGGCCGGGCTGGCCGATTCGACTCGCGAGACGCGGCGGAGTTTATAGTTGTGTTCGGCCAGGAAGTCGCCAAAATTTACTTTCAAGAACTGCCAAGCGCCCATATTGGCCGGTTCCTCCTGGACCCACACGAGGTCTGTGCCCGCCGGGTAGTCCTTCAGAGCCTCCAGTAGCGCTTCGCCCTTGAGCGGATAGAACTGCTCGAGGCGCACGATGGCCACGTGCTCCGCCTTGAGTTCCTGCCGCTTCTCGTCCAATTCGTAGTACACCTTGCCGCTGCACAGCAGTACGCGACGCGTGTTTTTCTGGGACGCGCGGGAGTCGGGTAAAATCTTGCGGAATTCGCCTGAGGTGAAATCGTCCAACGGAGAGACCACCGCCGGATGCCGCAACAGGCTCTTGGGAGTCAGCACAAACAGCGGTTTGCTCCAACGCCAAATGGCTTGCCGCCGCAGCAAGTGGAAGAACTGCGCGGGTGTCGATGGCTGGGTAACTTGGATATTGTCTTCGGCGGTCAGCAGCAGCATCCGCTCCAGACGAGCCGAGCAGTGTTCGGGGCCTGCACCTTCGAAGCCGTGTGGGAGAAACAAGGTCAAATGGCTCAAGCGCCCCCACTTGTCCTCCGCACTGGCGATGAACTGGTCGACGATGACCTGGGCCGCATTCCAGAAATCGCCAAATTGAGCTTCCCAAATCACTAGGCCATTGGGGCAGTCGAGCGAATATCCGTATTCAAATCCCAGTACCCCCGCCTCGCACAGCGGGCTGTTGATAATGTCCACCCGGGCTTGGTCTGGGGAGAGTTGCCGCAGCGGCGTGTACTTGGCACCAGTCTCGGTGTCGTGCAGCACGGAATGTCGCTGGCTAAACGTCCCCCGTTCGCTGTCCTGGCCGCTGAGTCGCACTGGGTAGCCTTCGACTAGCAGACTGGCCAAGGCCAAGGCTTCGCCGCTGGACCAGTCGAGCGAACGCTCCCCCAAGGACATCTCGTGTCGATGCTCATGGAACCGCTTGAGCTTGGGGTTGATATTAAATGTCTCGGGATAGTGGGACAAGCTCGCGAGCAGTTGCTGGGCCTGAGCCGGTTCGATTGAGGTTCGCGGCAGGCCGTCCTCAGGCTCGTTGCCGCCGAAGAAGCCCTGCCAATTGCCCCCCATCGTTTGCCGGTCGTCGACATACTCTTCCTGCTGGGCCAATTCAAATTCGCGCTCGAGTTTGTTCTGCCGGACCTCGGCGATCGCGTCCGCTTCCTCGCGCGTAATTTCGTTCATCTTCAGCAAGCGTTTGAGATAGCTTGCGCGCACGGTCTTGCGCTCGTCGATGGCTTTGTACATTTCCGGTTGGGTGAAACGCGGTTCGTCCCCTTCGTTGTGTCCCAGGCGACGGTAGGCATACATGTCGATGACCACATCGCGGCGAAATTCGCGGCGGAAATCCATGGCCAAACTGACCACTTGCGCCACCGCTTCGGGGTCTTCTCCGTTGACATGAAAGATCGGAATTTGCAGCATCTTGGCCACATCGGTGGCATACGTACACGAACGCGCTTCATCGGGCTCAGTGGTAAAGCCGACTTGGTTATTGAGCACTACGTGCAGTGTACCTCCCGTCTTATAGCCGGGCAGCTCGCTCATGTTGAGCGTCTCTTGCACGATCCCTTCGCCCGCAAAGGCCGCATCGCCGTGGACTAGAATCGTCATGAACTTGGAGTGCCGATCGTCCCCCGCGCGGTCCTGTTTGGCACGACAGCGTCCCTGGGCAACCGTGTTGACAAACTCTAAGTGGCTCGGATTAAAGCACAGAGAAATGTGAACTTTGGCTCCGGTGCTGGTAGACCAATCGCTGCTGTATCCCAGGTGATAGCGAACATCTCCGGCGCCGCGATGCATTTCTGGCTCTGGTTCATCGAACGACCAAAAGATATTCTGCGCACGTTTGCCCAAGATGTTGGCCAACACATTCAGTCGGCCACGGTGAGCCATAGCCAGGAGCACCCCGTCGACACCGTGCTGCCCAGCCTTTTCGAGGGCTAGATCCAGCAGCGGGATCAGACTCTCGGCACCTTCGAGCGAGAAGGTCTTGGCACCGACAAACTTGCGACGCACGAACTCTTCGAAAGTAGTCGCGTCGACCAGTCGGCTGTAGATGCGGACCTGCAC
>CAKQNH010000650.1 GCA_934255105.1 uncultured Pirellulaceae bacterium | reverse complement strand
GGAAAATTGCGGCCGCTGTGAAACACCTGCCAAATTTATCCCCTGAGCAAAAGGAAAGACTGGCTGACGGTGAAGACAGCGGTCATGGGCATGGCCACGGTGAGGGTCACGAGCATGGTGACTCGGCTGGAGAAAACTAGTCTCACGATGCGGGTTGAAAGAATATCGTCAAACTTCGCGCGACAGATGGCGAGATTAACTGTGCGGGTTCAGTTTTTTTGGTTTGGCTTCGGTTGCAGGAGTCGCCATCGGCACGACACGCAGGCAAACTTGAACTGCGGATAGTTGCGCTGTAAATAATAGCCTGCCGGAACGTAAAGCTCCGGCCGGCATCAATCGATTCAAAATACGGAACTGCAATGTCCAACTTCGCGCGCTTATGCGGCCATTGACTGGCATGCTGCGGCACAGCGACGACAGGCTTCAGCACCGCGCTTGCACTGTTCTGCGTCGTGCTTTGAACATTCGTCGGCACAAGCCTCACATTCCTAGGCGCAAGCAACGCACTGGTCCATACGTTTTTGTTTTGCTGGATCTGGCATAATCATTGTCCGTTGTAGTTCACTTATTAAGATTAACACGTCCTTTGGCGGTGAACCGAAAACCTAAACGACGCTGTCGGAGATCGAAGACGCTCAGGCGTAGCCAATCTTTTTCAGACTGGCACGCAAGTCGTCTTCCGTCGTTTGCTTCGGATCGTGCAACACATGCACGCGTTTAGCCCTGACGTCCGGCAACACTTTCTGGACGCCTTCTAGTGCCATCAGCCCCTGAGTAATCTTCTGCGCACAGCCTTCACAGACCATTCCGGGGGCGTTGAGTTCTGTTTCGACAATAGAGACGTTTTCTTCGTCGTAGTCCTGCCCTAGATCAACACGCGTCAGCGACAAAGTGTTCAGAAGAATGGCGAAGATTGAAAAGATCATCACCCCGATCGCAATTGCCGGCGTGATCATTCCGGCCACAGCCAGCCCCATGCCGACGAAGCTGAATAGAACCGCAACCGCGATATTCTGCGTCATTTTTCGATGTGACGCGCGGCCCAGCAGGATAGCAGACAGCACCTTGCCGATCTGATCGCTGACCAGCACCACACCAGCGGACTCCATCGCCACGTCGGTTCCCGCCCCTAAAGCGATGCCAACATTCGATTGCACCAGCGCGGGTGCGTCGTTTATACCATCTCCAACCATCCCCACTTTGTGCCCCGACGCTTGCAGTTCCGCGATAACCTTGACCTTTTCAGCGGGTAGGAGTTCCGCGTAGACCTTGTCGATCCCAAGTTGGCGAGCAACCGATTCAGCGACTGCTCTGCTGTCTCCGGTCAACATGGCCGTTTGCAACCCGAGCTCGTCAAAACGTCGCATCACTTGTTGCGCACCGCGACGCGGCCCGTCCTGAAGTGCCACGGCACCAACAAGTACCCCATCCAGCGACATGTAGACGACAGTCTTATCGGCTTCGAGGTCTGCCGCCTCTGATGCACTGCTTACATCAACATTGTGCTCGGCCAGAAACGCCTTTTTACCGACCAGCACCTGCTTGCTATCGACCTGACAGATGACCCCCTGGCCGGGAATAGCCTTGAAATCGTTGACTTCGTGCGCTTTACTCACGCCTTGCAATTCTGCATACTTGACGATGGCATTTGCCAGCGGGTGTTCCGAAGGTTGTTCCGCGGTGCGCAGCAGGGCGAGAAGCTCGTCCTCAGGCAAACCCCATGCTCGAACATCGTGGACAGTCGGACGCCCGTAGGTCAACGTCCCTGTTTTGTCAAACACGACCGTATCGACTTCGGAAAGTTCCTGGAAGAACTCACCGGCCTTAACTAGGAGTCCACGAGCGACTCCTCGGTTTCCACCAATCGCCAGCGCCATCGGTGTGGTGATTCCCAATGCGCAGGGATAACCCATGATGACGGTGGTCAGCGCCACATAAATTGCCAGTGGTAGAGCCGACGCGACTCCCGCTCCAGTGGCCAACAACACGGTAAACCATCCAACGCCCGCCAAAGCCGCCACAAGGAAGACGACCGGTCCGTAGTAGTTCATCAGCCGATCCATCAGCAGCATCACGGGTGGCTTGCGTTCCTCAATTTGACGCATCAGGCGCACGACTTGATTGAGGAAGGTTTCCTCGCCCACGCGGGTTGCTTTGACTTTCAGAAATCCATCCAAATTTGTCGTGCCGCCAACGACCTCTTTTCCCGGTTCAACATAGACCGGTGCGCTTTCCCCGGTAACTGTAGACATGTCGAGACTGGAGGTGCCTTCCATGACTTCCCCGTCAACAGGCACACGTTCGCCCGGTCGGAGCACAACGGTTTCTCCGCTGGCAACTTGATCCGCCGAGACTTCAATCTCCTTTCCACCTCGTATCACGCGCGCAGTTTGAGCCTGAAGCGAAAGCAACTTGCGGACGGCGTCAGCCGCAGTTTTGCGAGTTGACAGTTTGAAGTAGCCGAAAAATAGGTGCAGTGCCATTAACAGCCCTGCAATGGGAAAGAAGTTGGGCCAGGCCGCAGCGGCGACGACATTCCCTTGCCATAACGCGTATAAGTGAACGATTCCAATTGCCAAGGCACCCCAGGCAGAGGCCGACAACAAAACGTTTGCATTGATGACCCGATTGTTCAGCGCCATCAACGTTTTCCGCATGATCGGATAACCGATCCACAGCAAGATCACCAGTGAGATTGACAAACTGGTGAGCGGATAGAATAGAACCGGCGGTGACAAATGGAGCAGATTCGACGTGACAAGCGGATGAAGCAGCAGATTAAAAACCGCCATTCCCAATCCGAGAAAGCCACGCCACTTGATAGTCGCGAAGATAGCCTGATCGGTTTCGTACTGCTGCGATTCGCTGCTGGCAACGGTGTAGCCAAGACTCTCTACTGCTGCTTCTAGGCGTTCGATGCTGATCTTGGCGGGTTCACGGTCGACAAGAATGACACCATGCACCAGATTGACCTGCACATTGTGCACACCATCGATTCTGCCCAGTGCTTTCTCTACGGACATGGTGCAGAACGAGCACATCATGCCGCTGGCCTTGATCTGCACGAGCTTGCCATTGCTCTTGGGGGTCCCTGATCGTTTTGTCTCGGTCGGATTCGATATGATAGTTGACATAATTTTACCTTCGTTTTAATTCGTGAATTTCTGTGCAACGAATACGGCACCGAGGATGAGCAGGACGATGCCTGATGCTTTCTCCACATGCGGTTGCCAGCGCGCAATGCCTTTAAGTTCTTTCAGCCATCCCGTGAATGTCCCTGCCAATAGCAACGGCAACCCGCGGACGAATGCAAAGACAAACAGCAGTGCCGCGCCAAACCAGGGACTGCCCACACTCCCCGCGTAGAGCAACATGGCGAGCACAACAGGGATCGAACACGGACACGCGGAACCGACCAACCCGAAGGGCAACCCCAGAGAGTACGCACCTAAAAAGCTACTCACGCTTTTTTGGGGTGCATCGACAATGGGAGCTTTGAATCGGACTTTGCCCAGCATCGCCAGCCCCAAAAC
>CAKQNH010000649.1 GCA_934255105.1 uncultured Pirellulaceae bacterium | reverse complement strand
CTGCTGCTCTATGCGCCCGCCTGCCAACAGCATGATTTCATTCATGCCATCGGATACTTGGTGCGCCGCATGGACGAAAATACGGGGCCCGACAATTTTTTAAGACACGCTTTCAAAATCGAAGTCGATAGCCCCGAGTGGCAGAGGATGGAAGGCATCTTTCTCGAATCGATCGATCGCATGGATAGCGTCACGGCAACTCCGCGTCGCTCGCAGGATCGCCGAAAGGTGGCTGATCCTCCTGCTGCTCCCAAACACTGGAGTCAGTTGGTCAACGAGCGCGACACCGATTTTGCACTGGCGCAGAACTGCCGTTGGGCTGAGGAGATCATCGCACAGTGGTCCACGCGATGCGACTCGCAAGCCACGCACGTGCCGCTATCGATCGCTGGCGGTGATGTCGAAGGTGGGGGTGAAATGAACGAGTCGTTCGACCCATCGCGACCGGGCGTGGTGGTAGATCGCGTTCGACAAGCCGCACCAGCGCAAATTGCTCAGGCAATAGCCTGCGCTCGAAACGACCCCAGCCAGTGGCGAAGCATGGCTGCTCAGGATCGCTACGATTTACTCAGACGAGCTGCGCAGCAAATTCGTGTGCGACGGGCAGATCTGATCGGCGCAGCCTTGGCCGAAGGGGGTAAGACAATTGCCGAAAGCGATCCCGAAGTCTCCGAGGCGATCGACTTTGTCGAATTCTATGCAGCCAGCGCACTGGAGTTGCAACGCGACCTTCGCAATCGCGCGCGGCCGGTGGGGACAGTGGTGGTCATCAGTCCCTGGAATTTCCCAATTGCCATTCCCTGTGGGGGCGTGGCCGCTGGCTTGGCCGCTGGAAACACTGTCATACTCAAGCCCGCTTCCGATACCGTGCTACCAGCCCGCATACTTTGCGAATGCTTTTGGCAAGCTGGCGTGCCGCGCGAAGCGCTGCAGTTCATCGTTTGCAGCGGCAGCCTGGCTGGGCAAGAACTGCTCAGTACGCCAGACCTGGGCGCAGCCATTTTGACCGGTGGCACACAGACCGCTCAACACATACTGGCCCAGTATCCCGATCTGCATCTGCTAGCGGAAACTGGCGGTAAGAACGCTACGATCGTATCGAGTCTGAGCGATCGCGAGTTGGCGATTAAGAATGTACTGCATTCGGCTTTTTCTCACTCAGGCCAAAAGTGCAGCGCAACCAGCCTGTTGCTACTTGAAGAAGAGGTCTACCACGACCCAGGTTTTCGCGACAGCTTGACCGACGCGGTACAAAGCTTGACCGTCGGATCAGCTTGGGAGCTGAAGACCAAAATGGGGCCACTCATTCGCCCGCCCAGCGGCGCGCTGCTCCGTGGGCTGACTGAGCTAGAACCCGGCGAATCGTGGGGCGTTGAACCACGACAAATGGGCAATAATCCAAACCTCTACTCGCCTGGCATGAAGTGGGATGTGCCCGTGGGTGGCTTCACGCATACCACCGAATTGTTTGGCCCGCTGCTGGCAGTGCTTCCGTATCGCCATCTGCACGAAGCCATCGAGATCGTCCATCAGACCGGCTACGGGCTGACCAGCGGTCTAGAGAGTTTGGATGATCGCGAGCAGCAGCAATGGATTGAACGCTTACAGGCCGGCAATCTTTACGTCAACCGTTCGACTACAGGCGCGGTCGTATTGCGGCAGCCGTTCGGCGGCGCTGGCAAGAGCGCCTTCGGTCCAGGCATCAAAGCCGGCGGCCCGAACTACGTAGTGCCGTTGATGCACTTCGCAACATTCAATGACTCCGTCCTCGAAGACCCCGTTGCTGACGATCTGGCTGAGGAGGAACCACACGCGCCCGAGTTGGAACCCCTGTCGGTCTTCTATCAGCAATTGCACGCGCATGGTAATCGAGCAGCGAAACAATTACGCCAGCATTTGAACGACGACGAGTGGCAGAAGCTGCTCGCCGCGATACTCGACTACGACCGCTTTGCTACCACGGAGATACGCTCATCCCACGACACCCTGCGTTTGTTGGGACAAGACAATCTGCGGCGTTACTTGCCGATGACACACATCCGCATCCGCGTCTGTCCGCATGATAGTTGGCTGGATGTGGCAGCGCGAGCCATCGCAGTCGTAGCTGTGGGCGGTCGCGCCACGCTAAGCTACTCGGCTGAAGTGCCCAAGCAGATGATCGATGTCTTCGAGGAGCTGACGCAGGAATGGGCCGGCGACATGGAGCAAGTGCAAGAGTCGGACGAGGAGCTGGCTGAGGCGATCTGTGCGGGGCAAGTCGACCGCGTGCGCTACGCGCGACCGGGTCAGGTGCCAGCGCTAGTCCGGCAAGCAGCCGTGCAACAGTTTGTCTACATCGCAGAGACACCGGTCAGTCCACTCGGCCGCATCGAATTGCTGTGGTATGTCCGCGAGCAGAGCGTGTGCATCGACTACCATCGCTACGGCAACCTCGGCTTCCGCGCCGAGGAGCAGCGAGCTTCTGTTCTGTGATTTCACTCAGCCATTAATCGCTGAAACCAAGCGGCGATAGCTGCCGTGACAAACTCGATGTCCGCAGGATTTCGCATGAGTAGATGATCGGCACCGGGCAGGCAGATCAGGCTGGCCGGCGATGGATCGGGGTCTTGGTCACCTCGCTGGGTCAGCAACGCAAATAGTCTCAGGACGTGTTCGAAGCCCAAAGTCTCATCGACTGGACTATGAAACAACAAGGCGGGCTTAATCGTCTGGCGCAGAATGGCGTGAAGATTGAAGCTGCGAAAATCGGCCAGCATGTGATCGTAGATATGGAAGTCTCGACCGCCGATGGTAACGCTGCCGTTCCCCTGGCTGACAAGCAGTGGATTCATCCGCTCGAGCAGATCGGCTAAGTGAGTGGTATCGCTGGGCGCTGCCACCGCCGCTACTCCTCGCACGCTGTCGACTTGCTGAGCCAGCGACAAGCTGCACGCGCCGCCGAAACTATGCCCAATCAGAAAGTCAGGCGCCGCGTAACTCTCTGACATGAATGCGCAGGCGGCTAACAAGTCCGCTCGATTGCTAGTGAAATTGGTCTTCGAAAAATCTCCTTGGCTGCCTCCCAGCCCCGTCATGTCGTAACGCAGCACGCGAAAGCCCGTCGCCGCCAGCCCGCGCGAGATGCGCACGATGGCTTTGAGATCTTTATTGCAAGTAAAGCAGTGCGTAAAAATCGCGGTTCCCAGCGGCTCAGCTTCGGGGACGTCGATGATTCCAGCCAGCTCGAAGCCACTGCCGCCGGCAAAAGCAACTCGTTCACTGCGTCGAATCATTAGGGCTTTTCTTGCATGGGGCAGGTGCAGACCAGCCGTCCACAGCCGGGACAGCCGCTACCGTATTTGTCGGTGATGGCTTGGCCCAGGTCGATCCCCGCCACATTGGCAATGGTCACCAACCAAGCCAGCACATCGGCGAATTCACCCGCGAGCTCCTCTGGCGTCCCCTGTCGCAACGCGGAGGCGAGTTCTCCGACCTCTTCCATCAGCCACATGAAGGTGCCGTCCACGCCACGGGCGACATCCTTCTCGTGGTACATGTCGCGGA
>CAKQNH010000648.1 GCA_934255105.1 uncultured Pirellulaceae bacterium | reverse complement strand
TGAGGAGACAACCCTTAAGCGTATGCTGACAGTTCAGCTTGATAGGCACGGTGACACCGCCATCGGAGTTGTACCAGAGGGGGACTTGATCGAGTGTTGCAGAGTTTCACCGGAAGACCGATGCGTATTCGCGGCACAGACCTGCCAGCTATTTGAAATACCAAGTCCTGGTGAAGGTAGCGACGAAGCCATCATAGGTATATCAAACACGGCTATAACTCTTCTTGGTATGGCGCCAGACAAAAAGAAAGTGCTCGAAACCCTAGTAAGGCGTTTCCATCCGGGCTCTTGGTCTGGTTCCCGTGCGGCAATTATGCGTCATAGGTTTCAACACTTGGCTGATCTCAACCCAACTGGCGACCCAGAACTAACGCCATTAATCGAAGAGATGAAGGCACGCTTCTTGAAAGTCGTTGAAAGTGAAGAGCGGCGGGAGCAGGAGCAGGAGAGATCCGAAACAGGTAGCTTCGAATGAATCAGTGCTTTTGAGACTGGAGCGCACTACTATACTCTCCTCGGATTCACTTTACCCTCAGGGCAGGTCGGCAAATTGGATAACTCCAGTGATTCAGGAAAGACAACTCAAACGTCTGCATTGGCCGAGATGTTGCCAGACTGCTACATTTAGGTGTCCGTCTTATCTATCCGCGAGAGCAATTGCCAGCCAGGTGGAACAATTGGATCTGCCATAACCTGCCGAGTGGGCGTAGGTTTGCCGGCCAGCTCGGCTAGTAATTTGTCGTACGCTTCGACACCGTCTTCAATGGCCGATCGCTCATCATCGTTCAATGAAATTTCCTGCTTCAGTCGCAAAAGATTTGCCTTCGCTTCGAGTAGGTGTGCAGCTGACGAATCTTTTGGTACGTAAAAATCGCATTTCGCGCATGCCATACGATGCGGGCATTGGTCAAAAAAATCGTATGAGCAATAGCCGTGGCCGAGATCATAAAATTTCCACGGTTCGTCAGGACCAGGATTTTTGGCAAGGACCTCGCGGTCAATGAGGACATCGATTGCCCGCAGATTGCGGGAAAAATAGTCGGCGTCGGTATAAGATTTCGCCAACCGCGTTGGCGAAATCTTCGTATAGTAGCGCGTCGATTCCGGGGAGCGGTGACCAAGCCACTCCTGAAGCTGAAACAGATCAAGGGGTTCCTTCGCGTTGTATAGCTGCGAGGCGATAGTAGCCCGGGCACGGTGGCTGGTGATCTTCGCACGCACATCAGTCCGTGGGACTCCAGCCTTCTTGCATAGTAGTGGAATCAAGGTGGCGTTCAGGTAGGTGCTACCCAAGAAACGATTGCGGTAGGCGAACAGAAAATGGACGGACTCGCCCGTCTTTGGATCAATGATCGGCGGTTGCGGTGGACGGACCGCAAGCCACGCTTCGATAGCTTGACCAACCAGCCGATCGACCGGTTTCGTAAACGCGATATTCGTTTTATTAACGGGAACGTCAAGCATGCAAGTTGCGTCGGCCGCGCCACTTACCGCCTCGTCTGCTTGCTGCCAGCGGATACAACCCAGACGCAGTCGCATGATTTCGTTACGACGTAACCCGCTGAAAAGCCAAACTGCAGCAACTGCTTGCACGAACTTCAGCGGGTAGCTGCCAGAGCGGCTGATCGACTTGACTCCCTCTTATTTGCTGATATCTTCTTCCGTAATGTGCAGACCCGCCCATATCAGTTTCGCCCAAATGCTGTCGTCAACAACACGGGGATCGGGACCGATTTGATTGCGGAGCGCACGAGGGGTCGCCAGCACACGTCGTGGGTCAAACACACGTGGCAACCATTCCCAGTCGAACATGTCGTGAAAGAACGACCGCGCACTGCGAAGCAGGCCCTCTTTCGTCGCTGCTTCCATGGGTTTGCCAACGTTTTTTGAATTTAGACCGGTGACGCGTGCGAAGTCGCCAATGCACCATCGCGATACCGCAGCAGTGAATTCAACACAGCGCTGTCGATCCCAGTGTTGTGGACCGCAATCCTGCGCATGCGTAGCTGCGTCCCATCTGGCAAGGTGCATGATGCGATAGAGCGTGCTGACGCGTGTGGTACGTTCCAGTGTCGACGTCGCGAACCATCGCTCCCCCAGCTCCAACCATTCCGGATGAATCCCGTCAACTGCGATCGTGTGCCGGATCTTTTTCTCTGAAGGAATGTACCCATCGCGTCCCAACGGACGATCGAGAATACCGTAACTCGTTAACACATATGATAACGTGATGAGTCCTCGTTTGGTTTGCGCTACGGCGGAGCCCTCATACATATCGAGAAGCGATGCTCGCTGTAAATCGTGCAGATCACAGGTTCGCTGCTTCAGAAAAGCCGCTGCCATCACACAAGCGATCGTGGTGGACCGACCCGTTTTGGTAAATCCCCATGAGTGCAACGGCTGCAAAACCGCAGTTAGATTTGTGTCCATGCATTCAGCACCAAACACCTTTTCAGCTAGTTGATACCAACTCAGTCGCCCGACGCTCCACAGATCATCAAAGCCGCATAGTAGGTAACCAATACCGATGATCTGATGGCGCGCATTTGCAGTAACGCCGTGATAGCCAATGTAGGCGTAATAGTCAGCGCCAATCAGCGAATGCCATTGTTCGCTAGTGAATCCCCAGAATGTCATCTGAAATCGGTGCATCGCGCGTATTAACAGCGCAATCGCAGTGGTCCTGACCGTGCGATTGCGTTTGTCTTTAGAGGCAGCACAGAGTTGGTCGAGAGCGGCGTCCAGTGGCAACAAAATCCGGGTCAATGCCTCTGTCGCCCCACGTGGCCAGCCCTTCTTTCTTTCGGCGATTCTGGCCTGCATTTCGCCGATATAAAAGGCTTCGTCCTGTGTTAGCTCGATACTCCGATTGTAGCTGGTGCAATCATCACGCCAATTCCACCGGATCGATGGCAGCTTGGTTTCTATGACTGTCATAGAAGCTCCTGGGCGATCCACTCAATGCGACCAGCGTGAGCCTTTGTCGCGTTCGAAAACTTGCGTGCAAGTTCACGACCGCTCAGATGGATGTAGAGCATCGTGCTGCTGACGTTGCGGTGCCCTGCGAATGTCGCGATTTCATGCAGCTCCCAGCCTGAGCGGGCTAGATCCGTCAGACAAAGATGCCGAAAGCTATGTGTCGTGAAATTCGGTACGTCAGCGGCGGCTGCTACGCGCTCAATTACTTTCGACCAAGTCCACAGTGAGATCGCGTGCGCGTAATTTCGTGGCGATTCGGATAGAAAAAGTGGTCCTCTCGCTGTCGAGAAAGTACGGCGGTGATTGAGATATTGCGAAAGAAGCTGGCCTGTCACTGCCGAATATGGCAAAACACGATCACGCTTGCCCTTCGTCGTGCTGGCACGCAAGTGCAACAGACGCTTGGAGGGATCAATGTCAGCGATCGATAGCAAACAGAGCTCCTCACGACGCAGGGCGGCATCATAGGCGAACGCAAACATCAGTCGATTGCGTAACGACTCTTCGCCTGCCGCAGTCACAATGGAGCTCCATTCGGCATCAGTTGGTATCCATGGTAGTTTCCGATG
>CAKQNH010000647.1 GCA_934255105.1 uncultured Pirellulaceae bacterium | reverse complement strand
ATCGTACTTTGGGATGAGACTGACAAAGGCAGCGAAGTCCTGCTCCCAGGCGGCATCGCTGGCATAAAGACTGGACAAATCCCATGTGTCTTCTGCCGACACTTCGCTTCTGGGGATCAGCTTCTTGACGTTGCTCATGATGTGCAGTTCCTGGCTGGGGCGTAGGGGGTAGTGGAGGGCAGTTAGGCCAGCTAAAACCGTAGCGAATGCTAGGCGGCTGGCAATAGGGTATCGGGCCAACTACCGCTTCCGCTGTACAAAACTGGTTATAATCGTTAGCTAGAGCTCGCCCGTTCCTAACTCAACGCAAAGGTCGATGATGAAAAAACTGCGATTGGAATCGTTTTCCCGAAAGCTTGGAATGCTGCTGGCTGCGGTTTCTGCGTTGCCCTATGCAGCGGACGTACGCGGCCAGGATTTCCAACAACAGCCCCTGCCAAGCTTCTACGCGGGTCGCCCAGCCGGCATGTCGCCTGTCGAATTGCAGACGGCCTCAGTACCGCCGGTAATGTTGGCCCAAGACGGCGGACCACGCCAGCGGGGGCCGAGGGAGGCTGCGCAGCCGGATGGCGAGCCAGCGCAAAACGCAAGATCTGCTGGGCCGCAGCGGCGACCGCCAAGCAACGCGGAAGCTGCCACGAAGACTGAGGCTGCTGGCCCGGAGAATTCTGCCTCGGAGAGTACAGAGCCAACAAGCCGAGTCTACGATGGTCTGCCCGCAGAAGGGCGCGAGCACGTCAAGCCGCGCGAGCCGCAATCGCCTTCTCACCAGTATCCTCAGCCACCTTCTCGCCAGTATCCTCAGCCGCCATCGGGAACGTCACCGCAGCGGCCTCACCAAGGCAGCTTGTCCAGCGTCGAACGGATGATGCACGCAGGCGCTATGCAGCAGTTCCTGGAATTGATAAAGGAAAACTGTGAACTGAAGGCACAACTGAAGATTCAGCAGATCGAGTTTGAAGCTAAACAGCGTCTTCTTGTGGCCGAACACGCGGCAGAACAGCAGCGACGCGAGTCCGAAGATCGGATTGGTGAACTCGAGTCCATGAACGCCGAATTGCAGCAAGCTCAGCAGCTACTTGCGGCACGTGCCGAAAAGCAAATGCAGGAGCTGCGGAGCCAAATGATGGAGCAAAGCCGCGAAATGCAGAGAGCTCAGCAGGGCAAGACAGAGCTAGAACATCGCGCCCGCGCATTGGAAGCACAGCTCGAACACATGAAGTCGAATCAGAAAGCACCGGTTCAACGCGAGCGGGGAGTCGGCGACGAGCCGGAGCAGAAGCGAGACAGCGCAAGGGAGGCGGGACGCAAGCCAAGAAAACAGAGCGAACGCGCTAAAATGCCTGACGGCGAACGAAGCAAAGAGCATGAAAACGAAGGGAGCGGCGATAGTCGCTGATCGCTCCGCCGATCAGATGCTTGAGCTTCTCCCGTATACATTGACGCTACCGATGCTAAGTTCAGGCCCTTGATCGAAACTCTTGGCGAGATCCACTTCGAGCGGTACGCCGACGTAGAATCACTTTGCATTTTTATTGCGGCACCGCCGCTTTAAGGAGATCAACATATGAGACACTTGACTTTGTCAGGTCAATTCGGATTGCGAAAAATTCTGGCCGTCGCTGGCTTACTGGGGCTGTTGTCCAGTGGAGTCTGTGCGGCCGATGGTCCGACGCGCGTGCTGCGGGCTGGTGCCTATGCGATGGACATTACGCCGACCGAGTTCCCGGTCAGTTCGTCCGCCAGCATGACGCATCGCACGGCTGATACTAGGCTGTGAATTTTTAGGTAGCGGAGCTCACCAAGAGTTTGGGCAGCTCCTTAACCGAAAGTCTTGGCGACTTCCGCTACCATTGAAACCTTGCGATCTTATAAATTCACAGCCGATACGCGTGCCAGCGCGACCAGTGGATTTCTTCAAATCTTCTTTTAGGCGGAACCGAATCATCATGCGAACGACACTGTTGGCGGCCATCGGGCTTAGTTTTCTGTTAACGACCTGGGGACACCAAGCGTTGGCGACTCAAGTCGGCTTTGCTGAGCGCGACATCAGCCCCGATATCGGCATGGAGCAGCCGGGCGGTTATGGCAAGAGCTTTCATCGCAGTTTTCACGACGCCTGCAAAGTTCGCGCGGTCGTATTCGGCGAAGGTCCACAGCGGGTGGCAATTTTAGGAATGGACGCATTAATTGTTCCTCGTCATCTGGTGTTGGCCTGCCGTCACGAGATTGAGCAGAAGTGCGGCATCCCCGCAGATTCCATCATGATCGCCGCCTCCCATTCCCATTCCTCTGGCCCATTGGGGATGGTGCAGCCGGGGCAGTTTGATCATGCCTCCGAATTTGTGCAGGATTTGGCTTACAAAAAATCCTCTGCGGCCGATCCTGTTTACTTAGCCCGTGTGCATAAGGCGGTCGTCGAAGCTATTTGCGAAGCGGATCAGAAGCGGGCTACGTTGCATGTTGGATTCGGCAGCGGAGTAGAGGACCAGGTAGCCTTCAATCGCCGCTTTCGCATGAAGAACGGCTTGACCTACACCCATCCTGGCCAGGGCAATCCCGACATCGTACAGCCTGCTGGCCCCACCGATCCCGAAGTGGGCGTGGTAGCCGCTTGGAATGATGCTGGTGAGCTCGTGGGCTGCATCGTCAATTTCGCCTGCCATGCGACGACCAGTCCAGGTGGAATTTCTGCCAACTACGTCTACTATTTGGAAAATGTTATTCGCGGGGTGATGGGCGAGAATGTCGTGGTGGTCTTTACCGCTGGTGCGTCAGGAGACATCACTCAAGTCGACAATCTCAGCCCGTATGCTCGGCCTGCGGCCGAGCAGTGGGCGCGAATGGTGGGAGGGCGAGTCGGCGCGGAGGCGGTCAAGGTCATGTACCTGATGGAAACGACTCAAGATTTTCCAGTCGCTGCGCGCAGTAAAGTATTGGAAATCCCGCGTCGCGTGCCTCGCCCGGAACGCGTGCAGGCGGCTTATGAAATGCTAAAGAATCCCGCCCCACAAGCCGACGCTACGGAGCAGACCTTTGCCAAAGAGACGCTCATGCTCGATGCCCTGTTGCAGTCCGAGCCGATTGTCGACGTCGAGGTGCAGGCGGTGCAGGTTGGTCCGGTGGTCTTCGTCAGCAATCCCGCCGAATATTTTTGTCAGTACGGTCTGGACATCAAGCAGGGAAGCGATTTCCCGTTAACCTTCCCCGTGGCTCTGGCCAATGGAACTGTGGGCTACGTGCCCACCGAGGAAGCCTTGGGGCCGCACGGTGGAGGCTACGAAACGCGACTCTCAAGTTATAGCAATTTGATCCCCACAGCGGGCACTACTATAGCTAACGAGGGCATCGCGTTGAGCAAGCAATTGCAGCCCAGCGCGATCCCGACGCGCCAGCGGTACTCCCACAGATAGGGCAGCAGCTTCTTCAGCGTGGCGCCGTCGGAGTGCGTCGGTGCCACGGCATCGGCCGGCATTGGCGGGGCGTGAGCGGCTTGACGGCGCATTGACACAGAATCGAGGCAACTTCGAGGAAGGCAAGCATATGCCCGACATTTCGCCCCCCCACCGCCTCGACCCGTTCGAGCC
>CAKQNH010000646.1 GCA_934255105.1 uncultured Pirellulaceae bacterium | reverse complement strand
ACATCAAGCAACTGGGCGATTCGATCGTTGGCCTGACCCTCAAGCAAGCCAAAGATCTGAGCGACTATCTCAAGGAAGAGCACGGCATCGAAGCCGCTTCCGGCGGTGGCATGATGATGATGGCTCCGGCCGAAGGTGGCGCTGCTGCCGAAGTCGAGCAGACCGAGTTCGACGTAGTCATGACCAGCTTCGGCGAAGCCAAGCTGAACGTGGTCAAGGTCGTCAAGAACATCACCGGTGCATCGCTGATGGACTCCAAGAAATTGGTCGAAGGCCTGCCCGCCAAGATCAAAGAAGGTGCTTCCAAAGAAGACGCCGAGAAGGTCAAGAAAGAGCTCGAAGAAGCTGGTGCTACGGTCGAGCTCAAGTAGTTCGTTGCATCGCAGGCCAATCCCTTGGTCACTGCTCACGACTCAAAGCCCATCAGTCACAACTGATGGGCTTTTTTCGTCTGGTTTAATGTGGCTCGACGCTCCGCGTCGGTATTCCACTATCTCCGTCGGTATTCCTCTATCTCCGTCGGTGATTTGTACGCTCGCAGGCGAGCGCGGCGCTGTTGCGGCACACCCAAGCAATCGACGTTGGTAGCGTCAATGTATACTGGAGACGCCCAAGCAACCGATCGGCAGAGCGATCAGCGACTATCAAAACAAACGGTTAGGGACAGCGAACTCGCTGCCCATGCCGTAACAGCGCGGCGCTCGTTACGAGCCTACAGAACCCGCTCGTTACGAGCCTACAGAAGCCTGCTCGACTACAGCCTGCATCAAACCATCGAAGTCGTCCCCTTCGGGCTGGGGCGCGTTCTTCTTGATGCCTAGGTCATGCAGGCGAATGTGCACGGCGGCGCGCTCGTGAACTTGGTCGAAGACGCCTAGGCTGCAGTTGATTGGACAGCCATCGATGATCCACACTTGGCGGTTTTTGAGCTTGTTCAAAAACAGCGGCTTGGCCGCGCCCACGCCAGCCAAGCAGGACATTTCAGCAATACCGCGACGGTCGAGCTCGAGCGCCACGCGGCCCGCTAATTGACCTGCATTGGAACAGCCCGAACAAGCAAAGACGATGGGGATTTTGGGTGACATCCTAAATTTACCTTCCAGGATCATGCGCGCCACAGCGGGAATGTTGATGCTATCTCTTAACGACAGAATCCTAATCATACACTTCAACATGCAGATTCATCTAGGGCACTCGTTAAACCGTGCGGGCATCGCCCCACGCGTGAGGCGTGAGGCGTGAGGCGTGAGGCGTGAGGCGTGAGGCGTGAGGCGTGAGGCGTGAGCGCACAAAGGACGAGCGGCCCGGTGGGCACGCGGTTTAACGAGCTGTAAATTTCCAACAAAATGCACAAAATCCACCAATCACCTGTAAGATTCGTCATGCTGGAACGTGAATTAAGGTAGAGCGTCCATTTTCTTCCTTCGCCAGGCACTCATAGATGCTTGTTCCCGATACGCGAATCTCACTCTTGCAGCGACTGCATGACCGAGACGATTCGACCGCCTGGGTCGAATTCTGCGAGATCTACCAGCGCGCGATCTATCGTCTGGCGCTGAAGTACGGCCTGCAAGATGCCGACGCGCGGGAAGTCTCCCAGGAAGTGCTGCTGGCAGTCAGTCGCCGCATTCATCTGTTCGAAGTCGAGGGGCGGGGAACATTTCGAGCTTGGCTGGCGACCATCGCGCGCCACGCAACCATCGACCAACTACGCAAAAATCGCCTTCGAACAACGGTCGACCTTCCCGAAGAGGCATTGCAGATCAGCCAAAACTCGCCGGGCGACTCGCAACGCTTCGACAGCGAGGTACGCCGCGAACAATTCCGCTGGGCCGCCCAACAAGTGCAGTCCACCTGCGAACCGCAAACTTGGCAAGCCTTTTGGAGAACGGCAATCGAAGGGCAATCGCCTGAGGTGGTCGCCCAGCAACTACAGATGTCGGTCGGCTCCGTATATGTGGCTCGCTGTCGAGGCCTGGCCAAAATCAAATCATTGCTTGAGCCCTTTCGAGAGGAGCGCACATGATCGCCCGACAACCCACCTGCGACTTGGAACAACTCTCTCAGCTCATGTGCGACAAGCTAGACGCGGCCCAGCAATCCATTCTGACGCAGCATCTGGATCAGTGCAGCTTCTGCCGCCAACAACTCGACGATTTGACCGACGACGCCTGGTGCTCCGATGCGCAGCAGACCCTGCGCGATTTGCAACACGATCCTGACACTACTGTATCACAGGGTGATACGCATCAAACCGCTCCGAGTGTGATATCAGGCACGGCACAACAGGTCTCAAACGCGGCACTTGCAGAACAACGCACGCACTGGGTACTGAATATGCTCGCCCCAAGCGACGACCCACGCATGCTGGGGCAGCTCGATGGCTTGCCGGTGGAAGCGGTGATCGGGCAGGGTGGCATGGGAGTCGTCCTTAAAGCCCGCGATGGCGACTTGCAGCGCTGCCTGGCCATCAAACTACTCTCGCCCATGCTGGCTGGAACCGGGGCATCTCGACAACGTTTCCTGCGCGAGGCGAGGGCGGCGGCGGCGGTCGTCCATCCGAACATCGTCTCGATCTATGCTGTCTGCCCCGAACGCTCGCTCCCCTACTTGGTCATGCCTTTTATCGGTGGTGGGAACATACAACAGGTGCTCGACCTCCAGGGGCCGCTGCCACTGGAACGCAGTCTGTCCATCGGCCTGCAAGTCGCCGAGGGACTCACGGCGGCACACCTCCAGGGGATCGTCCACCGCGATATCAAACCGGCCAATCTGTTGCTAGACGAGGGAGGCTTTCGCGTGATGATTACGGACTTCGGTTTAGCGCGCGCCTTGGATGACGCCACGTTGACCGGTAGCGGTATGCTGGCTGGTACGCCGCAGTATATGAGCCCCGAACAGGCGCGCGGTGCCGAGCTCGATCATCGCAGCGATCTCTATTCGCTGGGTGCTGTGCTCTACGCCCTAGCCACCGGACGTCCGCCGCTGCGCGGCGATTCAACTTTGGAGCTGCTGCGCCGCGTGGGTACCGAGCCGCCTAAGTCGATCGTGGCCATCAACGCGGCCTACCCTGTGTGGTACGATCGCCTGGTGCGGCAACTGATGCATCCACAAGTTGACCGGCGCGTGCAGTCTGCTGAACAAGCGGCCCAGTTGCTGCGCGCCGCGCTGGCCCATGCCCGCGCTCCACTGCAATCCCTGCTCCCTAGCGAGCTGCGCGAAGCTTCGTCGCTTCGTAGCGGTAAGGCGATCGCGTTATGGGGTTGCTTGCTGCTGCTGATGGTAATTGCGATCGCTTACGCTGCAACGCCAGCCTCTCGACCTCAGCCCGCAGCGGGCTCCACCCCTCAGCAATCTGTAATAGCACACCCAGCAGTTTCACCCGCTTCGTCAACTGTGGAGATAGACGCCACGCAAGCGGTTGTCCCCTCATCGACTGAGCCATGGGTTTCGAGTGAAGTAGAACAACTGCTATTGGAGAGCACGCACAAAATCGACAAACTGCGCCATGAGTTATCTGGTTCAGTTGTAACACAACAAAACTCTAGTGCTTTGTCCAAGTGATAAGCGAGGGTTCTCGAAGTGTCGCCTTT
>CAKQNH010000645.1 GCA_934255105.1 uncultured Pirellulaceae bacterium | reverse complement strand
ACCGCAAGTGGATCGCTGAGCATGCAGCCAAGTTCTCAACGCCTGACCGCGAGGTGCATTTTGTGTTGGTCTCTCCGATTGCTTTTGAGGAGACCGACAATCCGCTGCTTCCCAAAGGGGAGTCCAATAATGCAGCTTTGGCCAAGTATGCCACGGCGGTGAAGGAACTGGCCGAAGAGCTGAACTGGCCTTATATCGATCTGTTCACCCCGTCCCAAGCCGCGTTCGCCAAAGAGGCGGGTGCTCAGTTCACGATCAACGGAATTCACACTAACGAACAAGGAGATCGGCTGGTCTCGGCTGCGCTCGATCAACAATTGTTCTCGACAACTCATCCGCTGGGTATGGATGTAACGCCGTTTGAACAGATTCGCGCGGCGGTCAACGACAAGTCCTGGTTCCACCTGCAAGACTACCGCATGCTCAATGGTTGGTATGTTTACGGAGGTCGGCGGACTTGGGATACCGAGACATTCCCTGGCGAGTTTCAGAAGATTCGCAAGATGGTCGAAGTTCGCGATCGCTACATCTGGGATTTGGCGGCAGGCAAGCCGGTTCCAGCTCAGCCCGACGATTCCAAGACGGGCGAAGTATTTATTCCAGAGACCATGTTCGGAACTCGCGACGAAGGGTTTCGCAAGATGCGGGAGCCCAAGACGCTGGTCTATCCAACTCCCGAAGAGTCGATCGCGCAGATGACCGTGCCCGAGGGCTTCGAGGTGCAGTTGTTTGTCTCCGAACAGGATTTCCCTGAGTTCGCCAATCCAACTCAGATGGCTTTCGATGCCAAGGGACGCCTGTGGGTCTCGTGCATGATCAACTATCCGCAGTGGTTGCCGGGTGCAGCCAAGCCGGGCGATAAGCTATTTATCTTCGAAGACACCGATAAGGATGGCCGAGCCGACAAGTGCATCACGTTTTATGACAAGCTGATCTGTCCCACCGGTTTTGAGTTTCATCAAGACGGAGTTTTGGTCGTGGACGAGCCGCGCATTATCTTCTTGCGCGATACCGATGGGGATGACAAAGCTGACGAGATGACGCAAGTCATCGATGGCATCGCGACCGACGATACGCACCATGCCATGGGCGCTTGGGAGTGGTCGCATGGCGGGTTGCTGTATATGCTCGAAGGGGTGTCGATGTCCACCACGCTGGAGTCTCCCTGGGGACCGTTCCGCAGCAAGGGGCCGTCGGGAGCATACATGCTGGACCCACTATCGTGGAAGTTCCGTCACTTGCGGACGCCCGGCTATGGCAATCCGTGGTGCATGGTATTTGATCGCTGGGGGCAGGGCGTCATCGGCGATGGCACCAACGCTCAGCAGCACTGGACGAGTCCGCTGTCGGGCTTCGAAGTCCCCTCGCGGCGTACGCTCAGGCCCAACTTCGATAACGAAGGGATGCGTCCCGCCGTGGGTAATGAATTCCTGTACAGCCGCCATTTTCCGGATGATGTGCAGGGACAATTTACCTACGCCTGCGTGATCAACATGCACGGGCTGCCACGTTTCGAAGTAGGCGATGAGGAGGGGACCGCCGGCTTCGCTGGTAAGCGTATCGAAGATCTCTTGAATTCAACCGATATGTTCTTTCGGCCCGTCGACCCGCAAATTGGCCCCGACGGTGCCTTGTGGTTTGGCGATTGGTGCAATGCGCTAATCGGCCACATGCAGTATTCCCAGCGCGACCCGAACCGCGATCACCAGCATGGCCGCGTCTACCGCTTGGTTTACAAGGATAAGCCGCTGCTCGAGCCGGAACTGCAGGCTGGCAAATCCATCCCTGAATTGCTGGAGCAACTGACCAGCTACGAATTGCGAACGCGCTATCGCGCTCGTCGCGAACTGCGCGGCCGCGATTCGCAGGAAGTTCTGACGGCGGTTGATGCGTGGATCGCTGATTCAGCCGCCGACGCCAACCGACTGTGCGAGGCGATGTGGATGCAGGAGAGTTTCCGGCAGTTGTCGCCGGCACTTGTAGCCCGGGTCATGGCGCAAGACGACTTCCATGCGCGCGCGGCGGCCGTGCATAGCGTTGCCAATGAGATAGAGCGTTACCCTGAGGCGCTCGATATCTTTAAAACGGCTATTGCCGATCCGCATCCGCGAGTGCGACTGGAGTCGATCCGGGGGCTGAGCTTTGTGCAAACAGCCGAGGCCTTGGGTGTCGCGCTGCAGGTGCTCGATATGCCGCTGGATTACTGGATCGAATACACGCTCGAGCATACTCTGCATGCGCTCAAGCCGCTGGGAGATGCGGCCGAAGCCAAGGGGGAGCTGTTGGCGGGAGCCAGCGAGAAGGCCAAGGAATATTACCAGACCTACAAACTATCCAATGGTCCAGGTGGACAAGCGGTCAAGCCTCTGAAGGATGCCGAAGATCCCGGTTTGAGCCAGAAGCAACGCGAAGCTGCGATTCACGCCTTGGCGGGGATCAAAGGTGGTGACGCGAGGAATGGCGCTCTGGTGTATACCCGTGTCTGCTCCGCCTGCCATCGCCTGGGAGATATAGGGAAGGAATTTGGCCCAAAGCTGGATGATGTCGGTTTGCGCTTTACCAAGCCAGAACTCATCCGCAATATCCTATGGCCCAATGATACCATCGCCAAAGGCTACGAGACGGTGCAAGTGCTAACCGTCGACGGAGCGATCTTCACAGGATTTATTCTTGGTGAAACGGATGAAACGTTGACGTTGGGTGTCGCCAGCCAGGATGGCAAGGGACATGAGGAGATCATCAAGAAGGACGACATCGAACTGCGCAAGGAGATGAAAGCCAGCTCGATGCCTGAGGGACTGGTCAAGACCATCGCTCCCAGTGAGTTTCTGGATTTGATCGCTTACCTTTCTCAACAGACGAAATTTGTACTCCACGACGATCGCTGGATCGACACCGGATCACCGGAAGTGGGTGAGCTGCGCAAGCACGGCGAGTGGCCAGAGATTTCACGCGATGCGCAGTTGCAACTGGGGTACAATTATCCTGAGCAATGGAACGCTCAGGCCAATTTGCTGCTGAGTGCCACAGACTCGCAGAAGCACGAATTCCTGTTCCACTCGCCGAATGACGGTGTTGAATCCCCGGCAATTGCGATTCGCTTAGCTCAGGAATGTGAAGTGGCTCACATCGACATCGAGAACCGTCGCCAAGAGCAGTTTTACGACCGCGCAAAAGAGCTGACTGTATGGATCTCGGAGGATGGCCAGAAGTGGAAGCGGGTCTGGAAATCGGACAGTCCGGCGGCAAACTATGCTATCGACCTTCCCGGTGGCTCGCGGGCGCGATATATCAAGATTGGGCTCGAAGGCCGCGGCATACTACATTTGAACCAAGTGGTAGTGTACGGCAAGCGACTGTAGCAATCAGGAGGCTTGTGATGGCAGGCAACGCTGTGAAGTATTTTTTGTAGAACGATTGTCCTCAATCGTTTGGTTCGCAGTCGCTGGCAAGGCCAGCGATGAACAGTTGGGACAACTGTTCTACGTAGAACGATTGTCCTCAATCGTTTGGTTTGTAGGTCGCTGGCAAGGCCAGCGTAGAACAGTTGAGACAACTGTTCTACGTAGAACGATTGTCCCCAATCGTTTGGTT
>CAKQNH010000644.1 GCA_934255105.1 uncultured Pirellulaceae bacterium | reverse complement strand
CGTCTTGTTGGGGCATCTCAAGGATCCAGATAATCGCAATTGCGTGCAGGTCATGAAACGCAATGGTGAACATTTGTTGGAGCTGATCAACGACATCCTAGATCTATCGCGCATCGAAGCTGGCAAGCTGGATGTGTCTTTGGAAACGGTATCGTTGCCCCACTTGGTGGCAGATGTCCAATCTTTGATGCACGTCCGGGCCGACGAAAAGAATCTTCGGTTCCAAGCTGAGTTTGTGGGCCTAGTGCCGCAGACGTTCAAGACGGACCCAACACGCCTGCGCCAAGTGCTCATCAACTTGATTGGCAACGCGATCAAGTTTACCAAGCAGGGAAGCGTCGTGCTGTCGGTCAGCTTTCTACCTAGAAATCCACCCCAGGGATCGCGCCCCAAAGCGGCTCTCGACCCCAACACGATCCTGGAGCTTAGTACGGCCATGGATCTGCTGGCGAATATCGACACGCAGGGCATTCTTTCATTCTCGGTGCGCGACACGGGCATCGGGATGAGCGACGAGCAGCAACAGCGTCTGTTTAAACCATTCTCGCAAGGGGACTCGTCAGTCACGCGTGCCTACGGCGGCAGCGGATTGGGTTTGGCTATCAGCAAGCGACTGGTCAGCATGCTCTCTGGACATATCACGATTCACAGCAAACTCGGTGAAGGGGCTACGTTCACGGTCATGTTACCTATCGCCGCAGGTGACGAAGTTCGCTTGATACAGCCCGACCTGATCACTTCGCCAATCGATCCGCAGCCCGCGGAAACCATTAGTCGAACGCTGTCTTGCCGAATTCTGGTCGTTGACGATCGCCGCGATGTGCGGCATATCAGCCAACATTTTCTGGAAAAAGCTGGTGCGCAGGTGAGCACGGCGGAGGACGGGCGACAAGGCATCGCTGCCGCGCTAGCCGCGCGCGATGCCCAAAAACCATTCGAACTGATCGTGATGGACATGCAAATGCCGAATATCGATGGCCTACAGGCCACGGCCGAACTGCGATTAGCAGATATCCAATGCCCGATCATTGCCCTCACCGCCGATGCCATGAAAGGGGACCGAGAACGCTGCCTAGAGGGCGGCTGTGACGATTACCTTTCCAAACCCATCGATCAACTGCAATTGGTAAACTTGGTGGCTTACTACACTCAAGATATCACTCAAGCTGAGCTCCAAGAACGGCGCGCCAAACGCAGCACAAACCTGCGAGTTGGTCGGAGACAAAACTCTTAAGCAGCGGTCCCCCCACCATCGCAATGACCCATTCATGACGAACAACCAAACCACATCCTCCGCCGCAACTGTAACCTCGACAGCAGCAAGTGCTCCGCTGCTCGTCGGTGTTGGTGCCTCTGCAGGCGGACTCGAAGCCTTCCAAGAGCTTCTAGCCGGCTTGGGCGATGCGTCCGGACTGGCGATCGTCTTGGTGCAGCATCTCGATACACATACAGAATCAGTGCTGCCTCAGTCGCTGGTAGGTAGCACGTCGCTCGAAGTAGTGGAAGTGACTAAGCGAACCAAGCTCGAAGCCAACTCGCTCTACATCTGCCCACCCCGCGCGTTGCTGGAAGTGCAGCAGGGATCCTTGTTGATCGTAGAGCAGACGGACAATACGCGCCCTGCCGCGCCGATCGATCACTTCTTTCGCTCGCTGGCTGAGAACCAAGGTGAAAGCGGGATCGGCATCATTCTATCTGGCGCGGGGAGCGACGGAACGTTGGGATTGAAATCGATTAGCGACTGTGGTGGTATGACTTTCGCGCAGGACCCCAGTTCGGCCAAGTTCGATTCGATGCCTCGCAGTGCGGCCACTACTGGCGTAGCGGATCATGTCTTGCCTCCAGGGGCTATTGCTCGTGAGTTGACCAAATACGTCAATTTCCTCAGTCAGACAGCGTTCCAACCTACCAGCCCATCGCTGCACGAGAAGATCGAGCAGGCCATCCCAGAGATCGCAGAGCAACTGCAACAGGCGACGGACCACAACTTCCAGCACTACAAGACTAGTATCTTGGGTAGGCGCATCCTGCGGCGCATGCAAGTCTTGAAGATTGCCAAGGTGGCTGACTATGTGGCTCGCATCAAGCAGGACCAGCAGGAAGCACAGCTTCTGTTTCGCGAATTGTTGATTGGTGTCACCGCCTTCTTTCGCGATCCGCAAGCGTTCGAACTTCTCAGCCAGACGGTATTGCCCAAGATTTTTGCGGACCGCCCGCCAGAGGATCTAGTGCGGATTTGGGTACCAGGCTGCGCCACTGGCGAGGAAGCCTACACGCTGGCTATGTTGTGCCAGGAGTATCTGGACAAGCAACCACGCGCCAACTTGCCACCGGGTGCCGCGCAGGCGAACGAGCAGCCCCAGCCGAGCTTCCAGGTTTTCGCCAGCGATATCGACGAGCGCGCATTGTCTACAGCCCGCCAGGGCATCTATCCAGTGGGTATTGCCGAAGACGTCTCACGCGAGCGACTCGAACGTTTCTTTATTCTCAAGGGAAAACGTTTTCATGTCCGCCATGAACTCAGAGAGAAAGTCCTCTTCTCCTCGCACAACTTAATCAGCGATCCTCCGTTTTCGCGCCAAGACTTAATCTCCTGTCGCAATTTGCTGATCTATCTTGGGCCCCACTTGCAGAAGAAACTGCTCCCGCTCTTTCACTATGCCTTGCGACCGAATGGTTTTTTGTTTCTCGGTCCCAGCGAGAGCATGACTTCGCATGGTGAATTGTTTCGTGCGGTCGACGCTAAACATCGTATTAGTCAACGCAGAGAAACATCGATCCCCCAGGGTGCCCCGTTGAGTCTTCATAGCTATGGTGACAGCAATCAACTGGCGACTGCCCTCCCATCGGCCGAGGATAACCAGAGCGACATAGTGCAGATCATGCAGCGCATAGTCCTAGACGAATTCGCCCCCAAGGTGGTGGTGATCGATGAAGAGGGGCGAGTGATCTGTTCGTCTGCCGAGACAACTAAATATCTGTCGATCGGTGAGGGGACCTACCAGAACAACATTCTGAAGATGGCTCGACGCGGTTTGCGGCTCGGACTGCGTGCGGCCATAACCCAAGCCAAAGCCAAACGACGCCGTGTCACGCATGAAAACGTCTCGGTGGAAACCGATCAAGGCAAGCAGCCTGTCATGCTAACCGTCCAGCCGATGATGCAACTAGGCGAGGAGAGTGGGCTATTTCTAGTCGTGTTTCACGATGTCGGTCTGCCGCTGAACTTGAGCGTCAATCCGCCCACCAGCGACGAAGACTTGATGGCCCGCGGCAAGCTCGATCGCGCCGCCGATTTGCTGATTGAGCAACTCGAACGCGAACTATCCAGCACGCGAGACGACCTGGACCGAGCGTTGCAGGAGATGGAGGCTACCAACGAGGAGCTCAAATCATCCAACGAAGAACTGCTATCGATTAACGAGGAACTGCAGTTAGCAAATGAGGAGTTGGAAACCTCCAAGGAAGAGATCCAGTCTGCGCACGATCGCATCGCTCGCTCCGACATGGACCGCCAGAACCTGCTGGACAGCACCAAGATTGCCACGCTATTCGTCGACGATGACTTGCAGATCCGCAGCTTTACCTCAGGCA
>CAKQNH010000643.1 GCA_934255105.1 uncultured Pirellulaceae bacterium | reverse complement strand
GTAGATTGCGCTTGCCCTCTCCCTCGCTTAGGCTCGACCTCTCCCAGAGGGAGAGGATCCAGTGCGAGCAGAGCTAGCGTAAGAAAATCGATGGAGAAAAGGCTCGTGAAAAGATGTGGGGTATAAAAGGGCACTCCTGCCCGTTTCCGAATATCAATCCACCTTCACATTGAATTCCACAAGTAAACGGGCAGGAGTGCCCGTTCTACGATCTCATTACTGAATCGATTTGGAGGTGCGATTGAGATATAATAAAAAACGGTGCTTGCAAAAGCCTTATCAACTTGGGAGGAAAATGTCTATGTTGCCAAATTCGGCGGTCGCGCGAACACTGGCCGATCATCTTGCCATGCTCGATGGGATCTCAGCAGATCGTGTACATGCCGAGCTACCTCCAGGCACTGCTACGATTGACGATTGGATCGCAGCAACCGATCGAGGTATCGCTTGCGAGCTGGTGGATGGGACACTAGTGGATAGACCAATGGGCTTTTATGAATCGTTGCTAGCTAGCTGTCTCATTGCTCACTTTTACCTAGCATCCGACCATGGGCGACTGGGTGTGACCAGCGGCGAGCAAGGGTTCATTCGTCTTGGACCGGCGCAAGTTCGCGCACCCGACGTAGGCTTCTTCCTGCGCACGAGTCTGCCAGGAGGCCGGCTGCCGACAGAACGAGTGCCCGCAATCTGTCCCGACATCGCGGTAGAGATCCTGAGTCCGTCGAACACGGTCGGCGAAATGGCGCAAAAATGCAAAGAGTATTTTCAAGGCGGCTGTCATCTGGTATGGATGGTCGACCCAGTCGCTCGCAACGTAGCTGTCTATCGACCAGATCTTCCAGTCGAGATCATCGGCCTAGATTCATATCTCGAAGGACGCGATGTGCTACCGAGTTTTCGACTTCTCGTAGCGGATCTATTTGGCGAAGTCGATGGACAAATCGCTTAAAAGAATGCCGTGTGGCCTACAGGAACAGTTCGTCCAATGAAATTTGTAAGCCGGGCAGCACGTCAAACCCATCGAGATATCCCAGGCTTGCTACCGTCACAGGCTGATCGGCCAAACGCAGCAGGTCAACCTCAGTGGCATAGCCAGGAGGTGGATGAACCAAAATTCGATGGGCGGGAATATCTCCCAAGCGGTGCTGCAATTCGGCTAGCGTCCAGTCGCTAGGTAACAACGATAACGCAACGGTCGGCAGCGTGCTAAGACTCTCACTGATCGGCATCGTCCTTGCCTCCGCCATTCTCACCGTATTCTTCTTCGCATTCCTCTTCAGGACGTCTCCCTTTGGCGACGCGATAACGCCGAGTCTGAATAGCTAGAATTGCAACACCAAGCGCAAGGAACAACGTCGGTGCAATAGAAACCGCTACCGCGCTGGGCACATCCGGCGCATCAGCCACCATGCTTACCGCCAGCCCTATCACCACGAGCACCATCGGAACAAAAATTAGCCACACTCCGATCAAAACGAGCAAGCTGGGCTTGGCGGACGCCAATGCAGAATATTTCGGCACAAAGTTGTCGTGCCACACATCTTGCTGCAGACGTTCCGACAGCGGCGTATACTTCTCGGTATCCGTCATGGTCGTTCCCAATGCGTCACGCGGGGGCTCAGCAGGCAAAGACCGAAAATGGTTCACCGGCTGAGGCGGAGATAGAACTATTGTAGCCGCAGGAAGTTTGAAAGCACAATCATTTTGACGGTTCCAGACGGTCGAAACTCTTGGCGAGCTCCGCTACGAAGGCTGATGCAAAGAGGCGAAACTCTTGGCGAGCTCCGCTACGGCAGCTATTGTTGCGAGCTTGCGGCAGGCGCGGCCAATTGACTGCCAGGGATCTGTGCAATGGCTCGCGCGCCTGAAGGAATCTGAGCATACACCGTTAGCAACTCCAATGCCTGGCTCTCAGGCGGATAGTCCTGATTGCCCTTGGTGCGGAAGAATTTAAGCGGCACAAAAATCTCTTCCCCGGCTCGTAGCGGATACGGGTGTACGAAATGAAACGTCTTGTTGATCGAGATATTCACGTTCTGCCAATCCTCGTCGGTCGGATTCCTTAAAATCAGACTAGGCACAATTCGCGCATCGGGCGCATTGTCACTGGGCCAAGCTCGCGGGCCCACCGCTGCGTCGACTTGCAATACCGGGTCGTCAAACGAAGGTAGCGTTGAATAGAGAACGACCACCAAGGCAAACGGGATCAGCGTAACGAGGATCAGGGCTAACGTCAGTTGTCTGCGAGTCAGCACGCGTGGCAACTTGACCGGCCCGGGCGGTGGCGATTCAGAGTTCATGTGGAGGACTGCAGTTTTCTTCTAAAGGCAGGATCGACGATCATCATAGCTCGCCCGCCGAACAATCCGCAACCCGTGGCTATCCCCACGACTGCTATCTCATTCGCGCTTTTTCATTCGCGTTCATACCGTAGGCCGTTAACGAGCGCAGTGCTGTTACGGCAGGAACTATACTATTTTCTGATCGCGGCAAAGATTACGATCAAGCTTCGACTGAGTCCCGAGTCCCGCGTGCTCGTTCGCTACTGTCCACTATTGAATCCTCAGGAATAGGTTGCCAATGTCTCCGACCACCCAGCGTTGCCTGCCGCTTTCCACGCAGTCTCGCCCCATTTGGCGAAACGTTTCCAAAGCTCTATTCACTGGCGGACTGGCAGTCGCAACCGTCATGGCTGCCCACTTGGCTACCGCGGCTGAACCATCTGGGGCGTCGGCCGCATTTACGAGCCAAGACCCGGCAGTGCTCGAGGCTCGCGAACTGATTGAGGCGGGGGACTTTCGGTCTGCCGAGCGGCTACTTGTCGCCGCCAACTCTAAAGCCGACTCTAAAGCCGACGCGGCAGCCCTGCGGGCTCGTAGCGAACTGATCGAAATCATGCACCGCGTGCGCCATGAATACTCGCTCGATGCGGCTGGGCTCCTGGCCAAAGTGAAAATGCAAATCCCGGACGCTAGTGGCGAAGATGTCGAGCGCTGGGCCCATGAATCCAACGCGCGCTCCCGCATGATCGACGGAGCGAAATTCTACTTTCGCCGCGAACCGCAGAACATCTTCCTGTTCAGCAAGGAGGCCATCGCGCGACGTGCTCAAGCCGGCGGAACGCCTCCCAAGTCGGATTGGCTTCTGACCGATCACTTGGCCGAGGTGGTGGCCGCCGCCGAACAGAGCACCTCCCCCGAGGTCCTACCGGTCAAACATCGCTTCACTCATACAATTACCATTCGCGGCAACCATCCCCAGATCAAGGCCGGTTCTACCGTTCGCGTTTGGATGCCGTTTGCACAAGAGTACCGTCAGCAGCGCGACGTAAAACTCATCAGTGCTTCGCCCGAGCCGAAGGTGATTGCTCCGACTGGAAGCGAAGGGGCCCCGGTCTCCGGTGGCGCACAACGCACCGTTTACTTTGAACAAGTGGTCGAGGATCCGAGCAAGCCGCTCGTGTTCCAAGAGGTCTTTGAGTTCACAAGTTCCGCCTATTATCCAAAGCTAGATGCGGCGCAGGCAGAACCACTCCCCAGCCATTGGCAAGATGCGTATCTCAACGAGCGACCACCGCATATCGTGTTTGCGCCTCAGATTC
>CAKQNH010000642.1 GCA_934255105.1 uncultured Pirellulaceae bacterium | reverse complement strand
AGTCATGCCATCTTTCGAGAATCTATTCAGCGAATTTCAGATTCGAGTGCCAAGCATGTCCTCGTTCTTCATTTCCATCAACCGGGTGTTTCGTGAGAACGTGGGACTCATCGTCGTCGGCTTGGTCGCAACTTATGTTCTTGGTTGTCTTCCTGCGAGAACTCGTAGCAAGCTCTGGGATCTTCTCACCCGTCTACCGCTCATCGGTTTCCTATTTACGGGCAACGATCACAGTTTGAGAAACGTCTCTAAAGTTTCTTTGATAACGGCGGAGTTAATCGACAACCATTTCCCCCTCTCAACTGCATTGAAAATCGCCAATGGCGACTGTCAATCCCCGACGTCAACATTGCCAGGCGAGGTTTCACACGGCGTCTCCGAGCTTTCCGAACCGCCCCAGGAAGGGGGGGCGCACCTTCCACAGATAGCCCCACCTCTCTCGATTTCACTCCCCTTTTCCCTCCAGTTTTTGCTTGAACAATCCCCGCTCACAACGCGTCAAACTGATTCCATGCGAGACTTGGCATGGATCTACGCACAGCGAACGACGCTCCGTACGACGAGTTCACTTGCCCCTCTCACGCCGGTGAGCATTTTCATCTTTGGAGGCTTGGTTGGTCTGCTCGCCGTATCGCAACTCCTCCCTCTCGTGTCGTTGATAACGAGGCTGTCCTGATGTACTTCCCAACTTTTTACCGCTGGTACCGATCGATACGGACCACAATGTTGCCTTCGATTTCATGGTTGGCAAATTCGGTTCGCGTTCGTCCGACAAAGATTTCCTGTTTGAATGAGGTGAATCGCGGTGGAGTTACCGAAATTGCGCTGCTGCAGATCATTCGAAGCACACGTCGGAATCACCAATCCCTTCCCGACGCGCTCGACGCGTTTGCACTGGACAATCGATGGTTTCAACAACAGGCGATTCAAAAGTTCGCAAACTGTCTTCGCCGCGTCCCAAGTGTTGCGGCTAGTGCAGAACAATGCCCCACATTGTTCTCTGACGATTCTCACCTCGCGCTACGACTCATCGAGTCCTCCGGAAACCATTCGATTCTCGACGAGCTGATCGACTTCAAATCGAGCGAACTGAAGAGCAAACGCTATCAAGTAAGGATCAATTACTCCTACTGGGCTTTTCTGACCCTCGCCATTCCCGTCTTGTGCTCATTCTATATGTTCTTTGTCCATCGGACACTGCTCAAGCTAGGGGACGAATTCACCCATCCCCAATCCATGTCGCGGGTTGGATCAGAGAGACTTATAGAATTACTGAATGCAATCTCTCCCATTTTAGTGATAACGGGAATCCTTCTTTTCTTGATCTTTGCCTCCGCGTCATTCCGCAGTCTGATACGACGCGCGATGGAGCAGATGGGGATACTAAAACCTGATTCGTCTTCCGCCGCGACCATTTACAAAATGCTGGCCTATGCGGTCAGAGGTGATTCGTTACAAACAGGTGCACTTTCCACATTGGCAAAGTACTTCCCCGATCGTCGCGTACGAGAAAAGTTCCTTGTCGTCCGTAACGACATGGAACTGGGGGCCAATCCATGGACGGCCATGCGTGAAACCGGCCTGATCACTCCCTCGGACGAACGTTATCTACAGTCCCAAAACGATTGTCAGCAAGACAGCGAAACCTGGCAAGACGACTCCGAATGGAAGCACCTTACAGCTCAAGCCTATCTGCTCGATTCCCGAGCTGAGATCGCTCGCAACGAACAGTCCGCTTCCAGGGAACAACGAGCTATGTTGATCCAGACAGGGTTAACCCTTCTTTATGGCTGCTTTGTTTTGATCTTCGTCTACTACGTATTCTCGGTCATTTACCTCCTTCCTTTGTCGAACCCGTTCTATGAATAGCACCTCACACGCACGAGAGAGAGCTACTCGAATCTTCTCGTCCATTCCTCTCTTCTCGTCCATTCCTCGCCGCTTCAGGCATGGGGTAACGATGATTGAGCTCATCGCTAGCGCATCGATCATCACGCTGATGATCAGTTCGACGGCGACGCTATGCCTTCGAATCCAACGTATCGACCGTGAGGCTCATATCGACCAGCTCGCTCTGCATGAGCTTGCCAACAATCTGGAAGATCACTTGGGCAAGCAATCCGGTTCAAGCGACTCCTCGTCAGCCCCGGCTGAAGGGACATTCGAAATCAGTCCATCGCTTCGAACGCAATGGCCCGACGCGTTCATCGAATCGGAGCGAACCACCGATGGGTTCGGTGAGCGTCTCACGCTTCGGCTCTATCGATCGCGAGAGCCCGGCATTCAACCGCTTGAACTTTTCGGCTGGGCACCACCATCAACAGGAGAATCGCCATGAGACGAGTCCGCTCCGGCAGCATGTTGATTCAGCAGATAATACTCATGTCGATCGCCAGCAGCCTGCTAATGACTGTGGTTTCGCTGCTGCACTTCCGAGCCAACGAGATGCTCTCGTTGAGCTTGCGCAGACTGGCGGTTCAATTCCGAGAAGACGTGCACGCAACCGAGCAAATCGTGGCCAACAACGCTTCGCATCTGGAGCTCAGGCGTTTCGACCAATCGGTTGTGCACTACTTGGTTACCCCCGAGTCAATACAACGAGAATTGACTCTTTCAGCAGCCGACCACATGAAAACCACCGATCGATTTTTAATCCCAAAGAGAAGCGAAGCGATCATTTCCGTCGACGGCTATAGCTGTGACCTGCAAATCAACGGTCCCGCCAACCCCGAGTCGGGAAAATCTGCTCAGGTCCATCTATTGGTTCGCAGCAAGTGTTTACCTCCCCCATACCGCTTCAAAAACGAGCAGGAGGAGACCGAAAATGAATAGAAAGATGTCGAAACCAAAAGGACATCGCCAAGGGTTCATTCTGTTAGCAACTTTAGCAATCCTTGCCGTTGTGATAAGCATCCTGCTACCACTCGTACCCGCATCGCTCCACAAGCGACGCCAAATCCGCAACGATCAACTGCGGCTACAGAGGACCTACATCTTGAGTGCGATGCTTCAGCGATCGCTCGCGAAGTTTGCAAACGACAACAATTACGCGGGGGAAGAAGTAGAAATCGAAATGAAGCACGACAACGCCCCGTACAAAGCAGTAGCCACCGCAAACATCGCCGACCATCAACTTGCAATTCGTATCGAGATCCAGCCGGCCGAACTAAACACAGATCCCCCAAAGCCTCCGTTTCAAGCAACGATCGATCGACACTGGAATCTCCCCTGATTAACGCCAGATCCCTGAGTTCTATCTCTGTCATCCCTACAGAAACACCCTTCAACACATAATGGTGCAAATATGAATACGACATGGAATACCGCCCACGACACCTCGACACGCTTCGGTTTTAACACGGCATACTACGCAAGCCGTTGGCGAAAAACACAAGCGTTCACGTTGGTCGAATTGCTAGTTGTCATTGCGATTATCGGCATCCTCGTCGGCCTGCTGCTGCCCGCGGTCCAGGCCGCTCGCGAAGCGGCTCGGCGGACGCACTGCATGAACAACATGTCTCAACTAGGCATCGCTTGCCACACCTTTGAACTGAGTTACGGAACGCTTCCCAGCGGCGTTACCAACCCAGAGGGGCCAATACGGTAC
>CAKQNH010000641.1 GCA_934255105.1 uncultured Pirellulaceae bacterium | reverse complement strand
GGCGGGTTCATCGAGTGTCCCCTCGGTCTGCATTGCTTCGGCGCTTTTCATCAACCACTGTGGACCCTTGACGTAGAACATCAGCGCACTCTTGGCTGGGGCTGCACCGCCGTCGACCATTTCATAAGCCCGGTCATACCATAGGCGACCGCTGAGCCAATTGTCTGGCTTGCGGTCCGCGCCCAAACCATCGGGCTGGCCCAGATCCAAACCAGTTTTTTCGCGCACTTCGCGATGGAAATTATCGTCGTTGCGGTACAGTTCGCGAAACTGCAACTTCTCGTCAGCTACACCCATTTTGCTGCCGAAGAAATTGCCCATTACAAATGGCAGCTCGGTCCGGTGCTTGTTGAATTTGCTCCCCTTAACCAAATACTCGATGCCGCGCTTGACCCACTGGTATCGCTGCCGATAGTCATCGAATTCGACCGACACGTTGTATGATAAATTGTGCGATTGATATTCCCAGACCTCGACGAAGTGCGGCTGTAGCACGGCAATTTGATTGAGCGTGGCCGACAGCCGATCCCAGAATTGCTCCTTCTTATAGTATTCAGCCTTCTGCCACAGAATGGTCGATGCTACACCGCGGAGGCCGAGTGTGGCAAGTCGCATCGATTCGCTGGCCGGATCGATCTCCCCCAAGTCGCCTTGGCCTAGATCGTATTCAGTGCGAATTTGCGCCAGCGTGCCGCCAGGTTGCTTGACCGACCCATCGGGGTTTCGCACCGAGGGATTGCCTAAGAAGTACAGCGGCACCAACAGCAGAACCATGGCGCAGATATAAAACAGTCGACGACGTAAGACTACTACGTTCATGCTGCCGCCAGCTCCCGAGTTTTAAGAAAGAAATATGCAATCAGACTAGTCATTAGAAAATATGCCAAGGTCATCGTCAGGTGCCGCGCCACTAGCCCCCCCGAGATGTTAAACCCATAGGCCACAAAGTCGGCCGTATTAAACTGGCCAAAACGTGGAATGGCTTGGAAGACCGACACCAATGTATACATGATACCTTGATCAACCCCTTTGATAACAGTCTCCAAGACTTTGTTGCCCAGATCCAAATCG
This sequence comes from uncultured Pirellulaceae bacterium, assembly GCA_934255105.1. Taxonomy (GTDB): domain Bacteria; phylum Planctomycetota; class Planctomycetia; order Pirellulales; family Pirellulaceae; genus Aureliella. The sequence goes on along the minus strand of CAKQNH010000641.1, from coordinate 2,536 downwards.
ACTGTCGCACCCGTTTGCAAAGGCATCCGAATCAGCGACTCGATGGGACCTCCACCCGGCGTATCGCCCGTCGCTACGTCGAGCGCTAGGTTGCCAAAGAAGCCGAGCATGAGGCAAGTCATCGTGGCTACCATCGCCACCGGCCCACTCAGGAAGGTGCTGAACATGACTCCCAAGCAAATTACCAGAATCATTTGCATCCAGATGCCCAAGAAGCCCTTGAACATGTTCCAGCCAAACGTGCTGTCGCCGGCTCGCAAATATAGATCCGGCTGGGCCATGCCAAAATACTGCCCAGCATCGGTGCAGCGGATCACCACCTGCAATTGGCCATCATCAGAAACTAAATCGTCAAAGATGTCCAACTCGACGGGTTGCCCATCGCGCGAGCCCGATATTTTGCGTGGGATCTCGATGTGATCCACGGCGAATTCTTTCACAATAAAGCCGCGCCGTTCGCTTTCGACCCGGCCGTTGGGGTTCTTGAGAATGATCTCTCCCTGCACGCCGGTAACGATGTCACCCTTATAGGTCCGAAAGGCTTTCAGGCTGAGTTCCAGCGGCAATGTATCGCCACCATCGAAGCGGCTCGGGCGAATGTTGTCGAATGTCCAAATGGCAGACATCAGCGAGTTCCCCTCGATGTATTTCTGATATTCAGATTCGTAGCCGACATTCAATCCCGCGCCGATGTTGCCGGTGCGGTCAGTCATCTGCAGCGAACCGAAAATCGGAATGCGCGCGCCGAGTAGACCTTCGGGTGGGCCGAGCGTAATCACTCGTTTCCCATCCACTTCGCTGACCAACACTTCGTGGCGGTGCCCCTTCACTTCGTCGGTCGTCCCACCGAAGCTACCGTCCTCATTCTGAACTAGTTCAAATGTATGCTGGTGCTTGGCATCGTAAGTAGTTGTGCCACTCAGTTGGTCGCTGGCCACATCTTTGACTTCATGCTGGTGGGTGACTCCACGCGTCACGAATTGATAGCTCAGGAAAGCCATCCCGGCCAACAGTACGGTACCGACGGCAGCGAAACCCAGGATGCGGCCCAGCACGATCTCCGTGCTCCGCACCGGCTTGGTGGTAATGGTTTGGATCGTCTTGTTCTTCACATCGGCCGGCAGACTAAAGCAGCTCAGGAACAGGCCCAACAGCAGAATCAGATAGCTCGTGCCGGTCATCACAAAACTTATGTACAGCCCCGCCACATTGTCGGAACCGGGATCCAAAAACCAACCGGCAAACAGGATACCGACAATAAACACTGCCATCACTACCAGCACGCGTCGCCGGATCGCTTCTTGGAAAGCCAGGCGAGCCAGCGCATAGATGCGATGCCATGAAGTTCCTGGCAAATCGCGGGCGAGCAATTCATAGATCACTCGCGTGACAACGTAGAAGCCTTCGCCGGGGCCGTAGCGGGCCATCGCGATCAGATAGCAGGCGATGAATCCTAGTGCCGCCAGGGCAACCGCTACCAACACCCCTTGCAACAGTCCGTAATGGAAAAAGAGCCAGTCGAAGTAGCTCCACATTTGTTCAGGTTCAATGCGCATTGGACAGAGACAATTTCAAGATGATTCGAGGGAATAAGTAAGTATGACAATAAGCTGGAAGCTTACCCTACCTTCTACTGTGGCAAAGCACTCGGCTGCCAAACCAGCAGAACTGCCAGACTCGGCGGGTTGAACTACCGTTGGCCTGGATACTGCTGGCGTGCAATTGAAGCTGAGTGAGAACTATTGCTGCTGGGACGTTTCACTGCTGGGACGTTTCACTGCTGGGACGTTTCACTGCTGGGACGCTGCCCTGGGCGATCATCCTGCACGATATCCAGGAATAGCTCTTCCATAGTGGTCGTGGGATTATCGATCGTTAATACCTCGCCCCCTTCAGCCCGGATCAGATCGGCGATCTTTTGCTTGGTCTCGTCTGAGAGCTGTTTGGCGTGGATTTCGGTGACATCCCTGACCTTGAGCAAACTGTCCACGCGGCCCAATTCACGCAGTTCCCCCTGGTGCAAAATGGCCACTCGATCGCAAACGTCCTGCACGTCAGCCAATTGGTGGGAGCACATCAAGATCGTCTTCCCTTCATCGCGCAGGCGGACGATCAAGTCCTTCATCTCGCGGCTGCCGATGGGGTCCATACCCGTCGTCGGTTCATCCAAAATCAGCAGGTCGGGTTCGTTGATGAGAGCTTGCGCCAAACCGATGCGACGCGTCATTCCCTTAGAATATTCTTTCAGTTGTCGTCGCCGCGCCTGATTCAGGCCGACCATCTTGATCAATTGCTCAGATCGCTGCTTCCGCAGTTCGGCTGGCATATCGAATAGTCGACCGTAGAAATCGAGCGTCTCCTCGGCGTTGAGGAACTTGTACAAATACGACTCCTCCGGCAAATAGCCGATCCGCTCATTCTTGGTCACATCCCGCGCGTCTTTGCCAAACACGAATGCGCGTCCCGAAGTGGGGAACAAGAGCCCCTGAATGAGCTTGATTGTGGTCGATTTACCGGAGCCGTTTGGGCCGAGCAG
>CAKQNH010000640.1 GCA_934255105.1 uncultured Pirellulaceae bacterium | reverse complement strand
CTCCGGTGGCCAAGTTCGCTTGCTCGATGGCGCGCATCAATTGTTGCATTTCGTCGGTCACTATTTTAGGCGGTGACGATAGTTCACCCAAGCTGCGACAATGAAATCCTTCCAATTCATTGAGCTCGGAGACGAAGCCTTTCAATTGATGCTCGAACCACTTTGCCGTCGATGTATCCCCGACGCGAACGTTGAGCCGCGCGAGGGCTAGATCGGGGACGAGGTTGACCGCCGCTCCGCCATGAATTCGGCCCACATTGACGGTCAGGCCGGGTCGCTGTCCACTGAGATCTGCGACGCGGGTTAGCATCCGACACAGCTCGACCACGGCGTTGCGCCCCTGCTCAAAATGTCGGCCCGCATGAGCGGCTCGGCCATGCACGACCAGCGTATAGTTCCCCGAGCCCTTGCGCTGGGCGACTAGTTCACCCGAGGGCAGAGCCGGTTCGAAGAGCAGGGCAAAATCGAATTCTGGGGCGAGCTGTTCAAAGAGCCGCTTGGAACTGGGCGAACCCAGCTCCTCGTCCGGAGTCAGTAGAACCGTCCAACCGATCTCATCGGCCAGTGAAAATCGACTCAGCGCCTGCAGCGCGGCGCGAATGACCAGGATGCCTCCCTTGGCATCCGCCACACCCGGGCCTTGCAAGCGATCCACAGTAAGAAGCTCACAGGTTTGAAATGGATCTGCAGCGCCAAAAACTGTGTCGTAGTGGATGGCCAGCAAGACCCGTCGCCGCTGATTGGGTTGATAGTCCCACCGCAGAGCCGGCCCCGTCTCGACCGCTAATTCGCTTCCGTGATCATCGATCGTATGTCGTGCTGGCAAAGCCATGCAATGGAACTGCGCATGGGGTAAATCCATTCGGTCTTCTAACCACTGGGCAACCTGCAGCAGTCCGGCCAAGTGCTCCGACCCCGAGTTCTGATTGGCCAGTTCCATCAGATCGGCGGTGATTTGCGACCGCTGTGCAGCGATCCAAGCATCGGCATCGTTCAGTTCAGCGCTAATTGCAACTCTCCCTTTTCGAATTCAAGCCCAGTCGTTCATCAGCTAGGTGGAGTCGGTACATGATATGATTGTAAGCGTAGCGAACGGTTCGATGGTGATTGTTCGAGAAGGTTCCGCTGCTTGGTTGGCTATGAAACCTGGTTGCCGGCCAACCGTGTGCCGCTCGACAGTTCGGATATCATCACCGACAACCTGCTTGAAATGCTCGGAAAGTTTAAATCAGAAACGTAGCCAATGGAAAATCGAATCACCCGCACCCTGTCCGGTAGAGCGTTGGCATTGCTGTGCTTCATGCTGTGCAGTTCCTTGACGGTGAGCAGCGTGTCTGCCGCGAATCCACACAACGTGCTATTCATCATCGTCGATGATTTGCGTCCTGAGCTGGCATGTTACCCCCTATCAGCACAAGCTCAGTGATCGAAGTATGACAACGAATTTGACGGTGCTAGATTGGCTGGTGGTTGCCTGTTACGTGCTTTTCACGTTTGGTTTGGCGTTGTTCATTCGCCGCGGCCAAAAGACCGGGGAGGACTACTTCCTGGCTGGCCGCAAGACAGGGTGGCTTCTGATCGGAGTCAGCATGTATGCGACCCTGTTCAGCACCATCAGCTTCGTAGCGATGCCCGCCGAGGCCTATCGCAATGGTATGCTGCTAAGCCTCAACTCGCTCGGTTACTTTCTCTTCACACCATTGGCCGTGTGGATCTTTTTGCGATTCTTTTACCGTGCAGGTACCTTCACTGCCTATGAATACCTGGGCCGCCGTTTTGGTGGCTCCACTCGGACGCTCGGTAGCATTATTTTCATCATCGCGCGCTGTCTGAGCGGGGCGATGATCTTCTACGCTTCGGCCAAGGCGTTTGAGACGTTGGTTGGTTGGCGCCCCGAGGTCACCGTGCTCATCATCGGCTCCGTCACAATTGCCTACAGTTACATTGGGGGCATGCGCGCGATCATCCTCACGGATTTCTTTCAAACGATGGTGATCCTGCTGGGACTGGGTGTCATTACCTTCAAATTATCGGCGGCAGCGGATTTTGATTTCGCAGCGGTATGGGATTTCGCCCGCCAGAATAATCGCACCTATGACGTGGTGGCGACAGCAGAGTTTTTCTCCTTTGATCTATATCTTCGTTACTCGTTTTGGCTTTTTGTGATGTTCTCCTTCACGACGCCATTGGCGAATTATGGCACCGATCAGCTCGTGGTGCAGCGCATTCTCGCGAGTTCTTCTTATGAGACGGCGAAGAAGGCGATAATGCTCAAGACGATCGCCACGTTACCGATCTCGCTAACCTTTTACTTTTGCGGACTGCTACTGTACTATTACTACAATAAATTGGGCACGCCCCCGCCTGGCGTGGAGGCTGACGGGATCATGGGCTGGTACATCTCCAGCTCGCTGCCATCCCCGATTCCGGGATTGATTGCGGCGGCCTTGGTGGCGGCGTTGATGTCATCATTCGATTCGACCCTTAACTCGATCTCCACCGTCTTCTCAATCGACATTCTGAAAACGCGTGATGGGGCTGGGCTGTTGCGACTGGGCAAACGTCTTACCTTGGTTTGGGGAGCGGTGATGATAGGCTTGGCATTGGCGGTCATCTTCGCGGGGAAGCGAGTGGAAACTTCGGTATTCGAAATTAATCTCGTGTGGGCAAATCTTTGGGGCTTGTTGCTCGTGATCATGCTCGCCGGTATCTTCTTTCCTCGATGCACGGCTCGCGGCGCGGTGATTGGCATCATTGCTGGCAGCGTAATTAACCTTACGATCCCCTGGTTTCTTTATTTTGGCACTCCAGCGGACGAGCGTATAGGCTTCATTTGGTTGGGCTTGCCGGGGTGGTTTGCCGCCGCCGCCTCCCTAGCAGTCTTTGCCGGACATCAACCCAAGTCGGCGGAAGAATTGAAGGGGCTCACCTGGTGGACGGTGGTGGCTGAGCGGGACTCCCCGGTCACAGCGGAAAAAACAAACTGATTGCAGGCTTGGTACGCTTACTTCTCGGTTGTCGTGGGTGGCCTTAGTTGGACGCTACATCGCGGGCACTTTTCTAAAACTTGAATTCTCAACTCGCTCTGTATCGCTCCAACCATGACGAAATACACCGTTCTAACGACTTTTCCTAAAAACCGCAGCTCCGCCAATGTTGGCGATCAGCTCATCGAAGTCGCGACGAAGCGATTGATCGCCCGCGAATGCGGTGACGTGGACTATCTCACGATTTTTCGCGAGGACTCGCTGGACGAGCGGCTGGACGAAATCAACGCGACCGCCGGCATTCTGCTACCCGCCTTTCCGATTCGCGATGTGCCGATGTATCCCGGTTGCTATCGGTTGGTCGAAGACCTTGACCGGATCAAGGTTCCCCTTATTCCAATCGGCGCGAATTGGAACGTCTATCCCGGCGATGCTAAGAGTCGTCGCACCGTGCGTTATTCGCCGCAGACCACCGCGTTCCTGCAACGTGTTGCGGCGGGAGTGGAGGCGTTCTCCTGTCGGGAATATTTTGTGATCGAAGTGCTGCAACGGCATGGCATCGAAAACACGCTCATGACCGGGGACCCGGCGTGGTTTGATCCAGATTTCCTGGGACAGCCCTTGCAT